>NZ_JBHXCW010000297.1:0-8529 GCF_042725365.1 Lentzea sp. NPDC060358
GAGCTCGACCACCTGGCCACCCGCATGCGCCGCAACAACGAGAACCTCATGGTGCTCTCCGGCGGCGAGGTGGCCCGCAGGTTCCACAAGCCGATCCCGCTGACCGACGTGCTGCGCGCGGCGGCCGCGGAGATCGAGCAGTACCAGCGGGTCGTCGTGCACACGGCGCCGAACGCCGAGGTCGTCGGCTACGTCGCGAGCGACCTGGTCCGCCTGCTCGCCGAGCTCCTCGACAACTCGACGGCCTTCTCGCCGCCGAACTCGCAGGTCTCGATCAGCGCGTCGATCGAGGCGGGCGGCATCGTGCAGATCGACGTGGTCGACCAGGGCATCGGCATCGACCAGGAGGCACTGGCCGTCGTGAACGAACGCCTGGCCGCGGCGGGCGAGGGCGCGGACGTGCAGGTCTTCCGCGAGATGGGGCTCTTCGTCGTCGGCAGGCTGGCCGCGCGCCACCAGATCGTGGTACGTCTCGACGCCCACCAGGGCAAGGGGACTCGCGCGATCGTGTTGGTTCCCGCCGAACTGGCACCACGACGGGAGGAGTCCTGGGAGTCTTTCCGGGGAGAGGCGATCGGGCAGCGTCAGGCATCCTGGTTCCAGGCACCGACGGCCGCACCGAAGCCGCCTCCCGCCCCCGCACGGCAGACACCGGAGTCCGCCAGAGGATTCCTCAACGCGTTCCAGAGCGGGGTGCAGCGAGGCCTTCCCGACCACCAGGAGAGTCGATGAGCACGCAGGTGGACCAGTTCGGCTGGCTGGTCACCAACTTCGCCGAACGCACGCCCGGCATCGAGCACGCCGTGGTGATCTCGGCCGACGGCTTGGTGCTGATCTCGTCGTCGAAGCTCCCGCCCCAGATCGCCCCGCAGTTCGCGGCGATCGTGGCCGGCGTGGTGTCCCTGGCCGAGTCGGCGTCGCAGTGCTTCGCCGGTGAAGCGGTGGTGCGCACGGTCGTGCAGATGGACCGGGGGGTGATGCTGATGTCGTCGATCAGCGACGGCTCGGTCCTCGCGGTGCTGGCGTCGTCGTCCTCCGACGTCGCCCAGGTCGCCTACGAGATGACGGTGGTCGTGCGCCAGGTGGGCCAGATGCTCACGCCGGAACTGCGGGCAGAGCTGGCATGAGCGGAGAGTCCGACGAGCAGGTCAACTTCGGTGACCTGATCAGCGGTTTCAGCTTCGACAGCGAACGGATCCGCAAACGCGGCCGCGGGGCGAAGAAGGCCTCGCGCGCGCCGGAACCCGTGCTGGAGCAGCCGGACCCGTACGCGACCGCGGTCTTCGAGCCGGTGCCACCGCTGCCCTCGGTCGAGTCCGGGGTCGACACGTCCTCGTCGATCGTGCGCGCGTACGCGTGGACCGGCGGGCGGACCGTGTCCGAGGTGCACCTCGAGATCGAGTCGCTGGTGTCGGTGAACGAGCGGTCCTCCACCGCCGTCCGGCCGGAGCACCAGGACGTCCTCGCGCTCTGCCACTCGCCCCGGTCGGTGGCGGAGATCGCCGCGCTGCGCGGGTTGCCGCTGGGGGTCACCAAGGTCCTGCTGGGGGACATGGCGGCGCACGGGCTGATCGACGTGCACCGGACCGCTTCCTCGCAGGGCGGGGACCGGCCGGACGGGCAGTTGCTGGAGCGGGTTTTGGCCGGGTTGAGGCGGCTCTAGGCCCGGTGCGGCTCCCCCGGTGCGGGTTCCCGGCGCTGCTACGGTCGGGAGCACATCTGGGGAGGCAGGCGTGGAGTTCCAGGACGTCGTCCGCCGCCGGCGCATGGTGCGGAAGTTCACCGACGAGCCGGTCAGCGACGAGAGCATCCAGCGGATCATGCGCAACGCGGTGCGCGGGCCGTCCGCCGGGTTCTCGCAGGGGCAGGGCTTTCTGGTCCTGCGGGGGGAGTCGCTGCGGCGGCTCACCGAGAACTTCGAGTGGTGGGGCGGGGAAGACGCCAAGAAGGCGCCCGTCGTGGTGATCCCGTTCTCGGCCAAGGACGTCTACCTCGACCGGTACGCGCAGGCCGACAAGGGGTGGACCGACCGCAGCGAGGACCACTGGCCCGTGCCCTACTGGGACATCGACACGGGCATGGCGTCGCTGCTGATCCTGCAGACCGTCGTGGACGAGGGCCTGGGGGCGGTGTTCTTCGGGACGAACCGGGAGCAGTGGCCTGCTCTGCGCGCGGAGTTCGGGGTGCCGGAGACCTACTCGCCGATCGGGGTCATCGCGATCGGGCACCCCGCCGAGATCGGCATCTCGGAAGGGGCCTCGCCGCGGACGCGCAAGCGGGTGCCGTTCGACGAGATCGTGCACTGGGGTCAGTGGGCGTGAGGTCGTTCGGCCTGCTCGGGCCGTTGGACGTGGTGCTCGACGGGCGCCGCGTCCACGTGCCGCCCGGCAAGCGGCGGGTGGTGCTCGCGGCGTTGCTGCTGCGGGCCGGGCGGGTCGTCGGGGCCGACGAGCTCGCCGAGCTGGTCGGCGGGTCGCGCCACGCGCTGCAGACCACCGTCGGGCGGTTGCGGGAGGACCTCGGGCGGGCCGGTCTGGTGCTCACCAGGTCCGGCGGGTACCTGCTGGACGTGGCGGCCGAGGAGGTGGACGTCCACCGGTTCGACCTGCTGCCGCCGCGGGAGGCGCTGCGGCTGTGGCGGGGCAGGCCGTTCGCGGACATCGGCAGCGACGCGCTCGAACGGGACCACGTGCCCGCGTTGACCGAGAAGTACCTCGCGACGCTGGAAGCCCGGATCGAGGCCGACCTGCGCGACGGCGCGCACGAGCGGCTCGTGCCCGAACTGCGGTCGCTCACCGGGCAGCACCCCGCCAGGGAGCGGTTGTGGGCGCAGCTGGTCGTGGCGCTGCACCGGTGCGACCGGCAGACCGAGGCGGTGCAGGTCTACGAGGAGGTCCGGGCGACGCTGGCCGACGAGCTCGGCCTCGACCCCGGCAGGGACCTGCAGCAGGCCCACCGGCAGGTGCTCACGGCCGACCACCGGCCCAGGCCGCGCAACGACCTGCCCGGCGACATCGCCGACTTCGCCGGGCGCGGCGACGACCTCGGCGAGATCCTCGCCGCCGTGCCGTCCGGGTGCGTCGCGATCACCGCGATCGACGGCATGGCGGGCATCGGCAAGACGACCCTCGCCGTGCGTGCCGCGCACCGGCTCGCCGCGCGGTTCCCGGACGCCCAGCTGTTCGTCGACCTGCACTCCCACACCGCGGGTGTCGAACCGCGCACGCCGTCGGACGCGTTGCTGGCGCTGCTCACCGCGCTCGGCGTGCCCGCCCACGACGTCCCGGACGGCCTGGACGCCCGCGCCGCGCGGTGGCGGGCGGAGATGGCCCACCGCAAGGCACTCGTCGTGCTCGACAACGCGGGCAGCGCGGCCCAGGTCCGTCCCCTGCTGCCCGGCACGGGCCTGGTGCTCGTCACGTCGAGGCGCCGGCTCGTCGACCTGGACGCCGCGCACACGGTATCGCTGGACGTCCTGTCCGAAAAGGACTCACTGGACCTGCTCGCGAGCATCACCCGCAGGAACGTCGACGACTGCGCGGAGATCGTGCGCCTGTGCGGCCACCTCCCGCTCGCCGTGCGGATCGTCGGCGCCCGCTGGCGCACCAGGCCGGCGTGGTCCGCGCACGACGTCGCCCGGCGCCTCACCGCGCACCGGCTGACCGAGCTGGCCGCGGGCGAGCGCAGTGTCGCGGGCGCGTTCTCGTTGTCCTACCGGCAACTCACGGCCGATCAGCAGAAGCTGTTCCGGCGGCTCGGGGTGCACACCGGCGAGGACTGGGACGCGCACCTCGCCGCGGCTCTGATCGGGTCGACGCGTGCGGAGGCCGAACGCCTGCTCGACGAGCTGCTCGACGTGCACCTGGTGCAGCAGAAGGACAACGGCCGCTACCGCCTGCACGACCTGCTGGCCGACCACGCGAAGGCCGAGGCCGGGCCTCAGGAGCGGGACGAGGCGGTCGTCCGGCTCCTCGACCACTACCTGCGCGGCGCGGAGGACTCCGCGCGCCGGATCGCGCCCGGCCGCCCGAAGTTCCCCTCCGCGGTCACCGCCGAACCCCTCGACCCGCCCGTGTTCGCCGGTCCGGTCGAGGCCCTGGCGTGGCAGGGGGCGGAGCGGCGGAACCTCCGGGCCGCCGTGTACCTGGCCGCGTACGAGGGGCACTACCGGCACGCCTGGCAGCTGCCGTCCCACTTCGCGCACTACCTGTGGCTGAGCGGAGCGGGACGGGAACGCGTCGAGGTGCAGAACGTCGCGCTCGCCGCGGCGCACGCCCTCGGCGACCTCGCGGCGCGGGCGGAGGCGTTGCGGGGCCTGGGTTCGGCGTACATGGACGACGGCAACCCGAAGGCGGAGGAACACCTGCACGAGGCGATCGCCCTCCTGCGGCAGATCGGCGACGTGCGCGGCGAGGCGTCGGCGACGGGACTGCTCGGCATGATCGCGCGCGAACGGCACGAGTACGACGCGTCGATGGAGCACTTCCACCGAGGTCTCGCGCTCATGCGGCAAGCGGGGGCGCCCACGGGGATCGCCAACGCGCTGCACAACATCGGCATCAACCACGCCGAGCTGGGCCGGACGAGCGAGGCCCTCGCGCACATGCGGGAAGCGGCCGCGCTGGTGGAGGAACGCGGCGACGTCCGCGAGCTCGCGGTGACGTTGAACAACATCGCCCACGCGCACTTCGACGCCTACCAGGACGACGAGTGCCTGGCGTGCATGGAACGGTCGCTCGCCGCCTACCGGGAGTGCGGCGACCGGCGCGGTGAGGCGCTCGCCCTGGCCGACTTCGCCCGCTGGCGCTACGAGATGGGCCACCTCGACGCCGCCGGTGCGCTGGCGCGGGACGTCGCGAGGCTCTGCCGGGAGTACACGGCCCTGCCCGACGACGAAGCCGTGCTGGCCGCGATGAGCGAGATCCGCGACCACGTCGGGCAGATGACGCTGTTCGTGGCGCTGTCGCTCGACGCCCTCACCGCCGGCCGTCCGGCCGAGGCGATCGCCTACCTGGAGCGGTTCCAGGGCCTCGGGAACGTGCGCCGCTGGTGGAGCGACGAACGCGTGCTCGACCAGTTCGCCGCCGCCCACCTCGAGCTCGGCGACCGCGCGGCGGCGGTCCGGTACGCGCAGCGGGCGGTGGCGGCCGCGGAGCGCGGCCACCAGCCCCGTGTCCTCGCGGTGGCGCAGCGGACCCTCGCTAGAGCGAAAGCGCCAGCGCCACCAGTGTGAGCACGGCCGCCGCCAGCACGGCGAACGCCACCCACTGCCGCATCCTGTCGCCGGTCCTGCGCATGTGCCGCTCCCCTCGGTGGTGGTGCCACCGAGGGTGTGGGAAGCCGCCCCCACGTCGTCCCCACCGCGATCACACGGACCGGCCCGCAATTGCCGAGAGGCCTTTTCGCGGTTTTTCGCGCGGTCGGTGTGAGCTATTGCTCCGAGCGAGTGCTTGGCCGTCTCGAAAGATTCCGTTAGGGTCGCATTTCCAGGTGGTCGGCGGTTCGGGTGGCGTTACCGGAAATCGCCCGAAAATTGATCGAAAATTAGCCACTTATTCGATTGAAACCATCTTGCTGCTCCGTCCGGGTGGTGGCGTCCACGGCAGGACCAGCCGGTGCTCACCCTGCGGGACCGCGCAGGTCGGGGCGTGTGCGTGCAGTGGTGCGGGGTCGGCCGAAAGGGGCTTGCGAGTCGTGCGGATCGGACCAGTCTTGTCTAATGGCATCGCCGGGACCGCTCCGGCGGACGGTGGCCTCGACCAGGGGGTGGAACGCACCATGGGTGGTGTCCCGACGTTTCCCCGCGGCAGACCGCTGACGTGGGCGGACCTGGAGTCGATGCCTGATGACGGGCACCGTTTCGAACTCGTCGACGGGGTGCTGGTCGTGAGCCCCTCACCCCGCCCCGTCCACCAGCGCGTCGTCGCCCGCCTGCTGGTGGCGCTGACGGCTGCCTGCCCGCCGGAGCTCGAGGTCCTCCCCGCCCCGGTCGACGTGGTGCTCGCCGACGACACGGTCTTCATTCCCGACCTGGTGGTGGGCCGGCGCGAGCAGTTCACCCGGCAGGCGCTCATGGGGCCGCCGGTGCTGGCGGTCGAGGTGCTGTCGCCGCGCACGCGGCACGTGGACCTGGAGCTGAAGCGGGCCAAGTTCCAGGAAGCCGGCTGCGAGAACTACTGGATGATCGACTACGACGGCCCGTGGCTGCGGTGCCTGCACCTGGAGAACGGCGGCTACGTCGACCAGGCCCGTTCCGCCGGCGAGGAGGTCGTCGAACTGCGGTTCCCGTTCGCGGTGACGCTCAGCGCCCAGTCCCTGGTGCGCTGAGTGCTCGTCACGGGGATTCCGTTGCTCTGATCGGGCGACACACCTGCACCCCCGTGTGGATCATGGTTCCACCATCTGGCGTCCGCGGGCACCGGGCTGGTTGCGTTCCGAGCGTCCCGCCCCACGCCCGGAGGTCCCATTGCAGCCGTTCCAGCTGCCGGAGTTCTACACGCCCCACCCGGCCCGGCTGAACCGGAACCTCGAACGCGCCCGCGTGCACACCCGGGCGTGGGCGCGCGAGATGGACATGGTCGACGTCCCGCAGCACGGCACCGTGATCTGGACCGCCGACGACCTCGAGTCGCACGACTACGCGCTGCTCTGCGCCTACACCCACCCCGACTGCGACGGCGAGACGCTCGACCTGGTCACCGACTGGTACGTCTGGGTCTTCTACTTCGACGACCACTTCGTCGAGCTCTACAAGCGCAGCCCGGACATCGGGAGCGCGCAGGCCTACCTCGACCGGCTGCCGCTGTTCATGCCCGTCAGCGGGGTCGTCACCGAGAAGCCGGTCAACCCCGTCGAGAAGGCTCTCGCCGACCTCTGGCGCCGCACAGTCCCCGCGCACTCGCGCGACTGGCGCGAGCGGTTCGCCGCCAACACCCGCCACCTGCTGGACGAGTCGATGTGGGAGCTGCACAACATCAGCGCCGACCGGCTCGCCAACCCGATCGAGTACGTCGAGATGCGGCGCAAGGTCGGTGGCGCGCCGTGGAGCGCGAACCTGGTCGAGCACGCCGTGGGCCTCGAAGTACCGGCGCACATCGCGGGGACGCGGCCGATCCAGGTGCTCAGGGACACCTTCAGTGACGCCGTCCACCTGCGCAACGACCTCTTCTCCTACGAGCGCGAGGTCCTCGACGAGGGCGAGCTCTCCAACGGCGTGCTGGTGTTCGAGAAGTTCCTCGGCCTGCCCACCCAGGAGGCCGCCGACACCGTCAACGACCTGCTGACCTCCCGCCTGCACCAGTTCGAGCACACGGCCCTCACGGAGGTGCCCGTCCTGCTCGAGGAGCACGCCGTCGACCCCGCGGGCCGCGCGGCCGTCCTGGGCTACGTGAAGGGCCTGCAGGACTGGCAGGCGGGCGGCCACGAGTGGCACCTGCGGTCGTCGCGGTACATGAACAGGGGTGTGCCGCTCGGCATGTCCGCGGCGAGCATCCTCGGCTCGTACGTGAAGACCATGCCGCAGCGGCTCGGCCAGTTCACCAGCACGCCCAAGGTCGTGGAGCGGTACGAGCTGCCGTCGTTCGACGTCCCGTTCCCGCTGGCACTGAGCCCGCACCTGGACCGGGCGCGGGACGAGGTCGCGCGCTGGGGCGTCGAGCAGGGCTTCACGAGCGAGGGCGTGTGGGACGAGGAGAAGCTCCGCGGCTTCGACTTCCCGCTGTGCTCGGCCGGCATCGACCCGGACGCGACGGCGCAGGAGCTGTTCCTGTCCGGCTGCTGGCTCACCTGGGGCACGTACGCCGACGACGTCTACCCGCTGTGGTTCGGCAGGACGCGGGACCTGGCGGGGGTGAAGACCCAGACGGCGCGGCTCAAGGCCTGCATGCCGCTGGACCTCGTGCAGACCGTGGACCCGGCCAACGCCACCGAGCGCTCGCTGGCCGACCTCTGGCAGCGGACCGCGGCGCCGATGACGCCGGCGTTTCGTTCCACGTTCCGCGACACCGTCGACGCGATGCTCGACAGCTGGGTGTGGGAGGTGGTCAACATGCACCACAACCGCATCCCGGACCCGATCGACTACGTGGAGATGCGGCGCAGCACGTTCGGATCGGAGCTCACGACCTCGCTCAGCCGCTTCTCGCATTCCGCGACCGTGCCGCCGGAACTGTGGGGAACACGGGCCGTGCAGACGCTGGAGCGGTCCGCCATGGATTACTGCACGATGCTCAACGACGTCTTCTCCTACACGAAGGAGACGCAGTACGAAGGCGAAGTGCACAACATCGTGCGCGTCATCGAGAACTTCCTCGGCGTCCCGCAATCCCGCGCCTTCGAGATCACTCACGCGTTGATGGACGCCCGGCTGGACCAGTTCGTCAGGGCGGCCGGCGAGCTGTCCCGCGACCCCGGCCTCGTCCGGTACGCGGACGAGCTGAAGGACTGGATCGCCGGGATCATCCACTGGCACCAGCGGACGAGCCGGTACGACGAGGCCGGAGGGCCCCCGGTCTTCGTCCAGGGGCCCTC
>NZ_JBHXCW010000298.1:0-8475 GCF_042725365.1 Lentzea sp. NPDC060358
CAACCGGGACACTGTCCCATATCTTAACCGGGACAGTGTCCCACTTGTTTCGGGGAGAGAGCATGCCGGTGACGTACGTGCTGGTGCACGGTGCGTGGCACAGCGGTCAGTGCTGGGCGAAGGTCGTGCCGCGGCTGGGGGCGAGCGGGCGGCCGGTGTTCGCGCCGACGCTCACCGGCTACGGCGAGAGCAGGCACCTGCTGGAGCCCGGCACCGGGTTGCGCACGCACACCGCGGACGTGGTGCGGCTGCTGGTGGAGGAGGACCTGCGCGACGTCGTCCTGGTCGGGCACAGCTACGCGGGCATGGTGATCTCCGCGGTGGCGAACGAGGTCCCGGACCGGATCGCGCGTCTCGTCTACCTCGACGCCATGGTCCCCGAACACGGCGAGAGCGCTCTCGACGCGCTGCCGGCCGCCCGTGGCATGCTCGGCGAAGGCTGGCGGGTGCCGCCGCCCGCAGAGCCCTTCGGGCTGTTCGGCGTCACCGATCCCGCCGACGTCGCGTGGCTGCGCACGATGCTGTCCGACCAGGCGGTGCGCTGCCTGACCGAGCCCGTCGCGATGGACCACCCCGCGCTCGCCGCGATCTTGCGCACGCACGTCCACTGCGTGCCGAAGCCCGAGGGCGTCGAACCCCGTCCCGTGCCCGCGCTGCAGCCGAACGGGGAGCCGTCGGACGTGCGGGAGCTGGTGTCCGGGCACGACTGCATGATCACCGTGCCGGACGAGCTGGCGGCGCTGCTGCTCGACGTGGGAGACCTGCACGCACCGGTCCCGGTGGGGGCCGGTCGCTAGGATGGCGCGATGAGCGACTCTCCCGGCGTGGTGCCGCGGCGGGCGGACGCGCGGCGCAACGCCGGGACCGTGCTCGACGCCGCCGCCGCGGTGTTCGTGACCTCCGGCGTCGAGGCGCCGATCCGGGAGATCGCCGCCCGCGCGGGCGTGGGCACGGCGACCATCTACCGCCACTACCCGACGCGGGCCGACCTGATCGTGGCCGTCTACCGGTCGCAGGTGCAGGCGCTGTCGGTGGCGGGGCCCGCACTGCTCGCGAGCGAGCCGGGGCCGCACGAGGCGCTCACGAGGTGGCTCGACCGGTTCGTCGACTTCGTGGTCACGAAACAGGGTCTGGCGACCGTGCTGCAGTCCGGCGAGTCCTGCTACGACCCGCTGCACGACCACTTCCTCGAACACCTCGTGCCCGTGTGCGCCCGTCTGCTGCGCGAAGCCGCCGAGGCCGGGGAGATCGTCGAGGGACAGGACGCCTACGAGCTGATGCGCGCCGTGGGCAGCATCTGCGCCGGCGCGCGGGTGGCCGAGGGGGTCCGGTACGACGTGCGGCACCTGGTCCGGTTGCTGGTCAACGGGTTGCGCCCGCCTCAGGCGTGATCGGCCCGGCGGGGCAACTCGGCGCTCAGGACGAACGCGCCGTCCGCGCGGCGGTACGCGGTGAGCTCACCGCCCGCGAGGGACACCCGGCGGCGCAGGCCCGCGAGGCCGCGGCCGGAAGGCACCGGCGCGGGACCGGGAACGCCGGGCCCGTCCGGCCAGGTCGTCACCTCCGCGACGAGCACGTCCCCGCCGGTGACCCGCACGGTGGTGGGGCAGCCCGGCGCGTGCTTGAGGGCGTTGGTCAGCCCTTCCTGGACGACCCGGTACGCGGTCAGCCGGACCAGGTCCGACACCTCGACGTGGCCGCGGTCGTCCTCGACGAGCTCGACCGGCTGCCCGGCCGCCCTGGTCTGCTCGACGAGGACCGCGAGCGGGCTGAGCGCGGGCGCCTTCGCCGCGAGCCGCGCGTCGTGCGGGGGAGTGAGGACGTTCAGCAGCTCCCGCAGGTCGGCGAGCGCCTTGCGGCCGGTCGAGCCGATCGCGACCAGTCCCGCGGTGATCCGGGGCCGGTCGGCGGGGTCGACGTACTGGGCGGCGTCGGCCTGCATCACCATCGCGGTCACGTGGTGGGTGACCACGTCGTGCAGCTCCCGGGCGATGCGTTCGCGTTCCTCCCGCAGCTCGTCGTCGGCCCGTTCGCGGTTGCGGCGGGACTGCTCGCGCAGGCGCCCGCGCGCCACCGTGCCGAGGAGCCAGCAGCCCGCGGGCAGAGCCGCGAACAGCAGGAAGTCCCCCGCGGGGAAGGGAGAACCGGTGCGGACCATCCACCAGACCGCCCCGGCGTACCCGGCGCACCACAGGACGACCGCCGCCACCCGGTGCCTGCTCTGCAGCATCCCGGCGCTGTAGAGGGCGACGTACAGGCCGATCGACGCGAACGTCGGCCCGTACCCGAGTGCCTGGTACAGCAGGAACGACGCCGAGGTGAGCGCGAGGGCCAGCCCGGGCGTGCGGCTGCGCACCGCGAGCGGGAGTGCCTGCGCCAGCACGAGGACGACCGCGAGCACGTCGGACGGGCGCTGCGGCGCCGGCCACCCGAGCGCGGTGCCCTTGTCGGCCACGCCGGGGACGAACGACAGCGCGGCGACGACCACCGCCAGCGCGGTGTCGCGGACGGCGGGAGACGGCGAGCGGAGACCTGCTGGGAGCATTCGACGTCCTAGTCCGGCACCACGAGGCCGATGCGGTAGGCGAGCACGACGGCCTGGACCCGGTCGCGCAGGTGCAGTTTCCCGAGGATCCGGGACACGTACGTCTTCACCGTCTCGACGCCGATGAACAGCGCGGCGGCGATCTCCGCGTTCGACAGCCCCTGCGCGATCAGCGTCAGCACCTCGCGCTCGCGGTCGGTGAGCCCGGCGAGCGCCGCCTCCCGCCGGCGGCCGGCGTCGCCGCCGCGGAGCCGTTCGCCGAACCGGCCGATCAGCCGCCGGGTCACCTCGGGGGCGAGCAGTGCGTTGCCCGCGGCGATCGTGCGCACGGCGGCGATCAGGTCGGGCGGCGGGGCGTCCTTGAGGAGGAACCCGCCGGCACCGGCCCGGAACGCCTCGAAGACGTACTGGTCGAGGTTGAACGTCGTCACCACGAGGACCTTCAGCGCGCTGGACGACTCGGGGCCCGCGATGCGCCGGGTCGCCTCGATGCCGTCGAGCAGCGGCATCCGGATGTCCATGATGACGACGTCGGGGCCGAGCCGGCCGGCCAGCTCCACCGCCTCCAGGCCGTTCTCGGCCTCGCCGACGACCTCGAAGTCCGGCTGGGACGACAGGATGGTCACGTACCCCGCCCGCACGAGCTCCTGGTCCTCGCAGACCAGGATGCGGACGGGCGGGCGGACGGGCGGGTGCACGGGGTGAACGGTAGAGGGGAACGGCTCCGCGGCGCTCACCCGCCGGAAGCATCCGCCGCGGCTCACCGCAGCGAGTGCGCGACCGCCGCGAGAACGGCCCCGCCCTGCACGGCGACCAGGTCGCGGATCGGGACCGGGTCCGCCGGGCTGTGCCGGTCGGCCTCGGCGCACCACCGCGTCAGCAGCTCGTCGGCCTCGGCGCGCCCCGGTGCCGCGGGCGGCATCGCCCGCAGCAGCATGCCGCCGAGCCGCAGCCGCAGCGAGTGCGCGTCGGCGACGGCGCTGAACTCCTCCGCCACCGTCGCCGGCCGCTGGTACTCGGGGCCCGCCTCGATCTGCTCGCGCTCGGCCTGGAGCTCGTCCGGTGACATCGGGGTGAGGAACGCGTCGAGTGCGTCGCGGAACGGTCCCGCCACCAGCGGTTCGGCGCTCGCACGCAAGGCCTGGAGGCGTTGTGCCGCATCGGTTCTGAGGTCGAGGCCCTTCAGCGCGGCGGCGCGGCGGCTGACCCCGGCGGGCCCGGTGTCCCCGGCGCGCCTGTCGCGCCAGTACGGCAGCTCGATCGCGAGCCCGAGCACGGCACCGTGCCGGCCCGCGTAGTCCGCGGTGTTGCCGCCGGTCACGAACCGCGCGGGATCACCGCCGGACGCCTTGACGTGGTCGTGGATCATCCGTGCGGTCGGCAGGGTGTAGACGGCGGGGCTCAGCTCCGCCGCGACCGGGATCTCCGGTTCGCCGCGGTGCAACGGGATTCCGCGGTCGTCGCACAGTCCGGTGAGGACGGGGTACAGCGGTTCCGCTCCCGCGTTCACGTAGTAGTAGGCGCCGCCGGTTTCGCTGTTGTGCAAGGAAGCCAGCACCGTCGGCTTCACCTGGTCGATGGCGTTCATCAGCGCCTTGGTCTCCGGCATCGGGGCGTCCACCGCGAAACCGTCCGCGCTGAACGGGAACGTCCACTCCACCTGCTGGTCCCCGCCGGGCCGGAAGAAGTGGCGCGCGTAGTGCTCGCGCGTGCGCGGCCCGCGGAACCAGCCCTCGTTCAGCCGGGTCGCGTCCGGATCCGCGCACAGCACGAAGAACCAGTCCGCCCCGGTGGCGTCGAGGGCGGCCGGGTCGGCGAGCAGCCGCCCGGCCAGCGCGACGACGGTCGCCATGCCGATCGGCTCGTTCGGGTGCGGCTGGCCGACGACCAGCACGCGGCCGCGCGGCTTCCCGGCGCGCACCGCGAGCAGCTGCACCGGGTCCCCGGCGCGGGACCGCCCGATCTCGGACAGGACGGCCCGGTCCGCGTGCTCCCGCGCCATCCGGGCGCCGAACTCCCGCACCTCGTCGACGGTCGGGAACGCGTCGATCTCCCCGAGACCGGCCAGCAGTCCCCGGCGCGCCGCCTCCGGCGGGCCTTCCACCGGGTCGGCGTCGCACCCGGCGAGCAGGGGCGTGAGGGCGAGGGTGCCCAGGAGGGCGCCGCGGAACAGGGTCCGCCTGGACACCGCGTGCGGAACGTTCGTCATGGTCCGTCCTTCGTGGATCGGGAAGGACTCGACCGTAGGGCCGGGAAACGGGAGGGCGGCTCACCCGCGGTGGGGTGCGAGCCGTCCCTCCCGCGGGGGATCCGCCCGGTCGCGCGGCGCGCTACTCGAACACCCCGTACCCCTCGACGGCATGTGCCCGGACGCCGTCCATGTCGAGCTCGACACCGATGCCCGGGGTGTCGGGGATCGTGATGTAGCCGTCCTTCACGATCGAACCGCTCCCGTCGGGCGCGTGGACGTAGCTGTCCCACACGGCGCGTTCGTCCAAGGCGTGCCACTCCTGGACGAAGAAGTTCGGGATCGCCGCGCACTGGTGCGACGTGGCCATCGTGCCCAGCGGTGTCGACACGAGGTGCGGCGCGAACGGGATGTAGTGCAGCTCCGCCAGGTTCGCGATCTTCTTGGCCTCCGCGAGACCACCGCACTTCGGCACGTCCGGCTCGATCACGTCCACGGCGCCGCGTTCCAGCAGATCGCGGAAACCCCAGCGCAGGTACAGGTTCTCGCCCGCGCAGATCGGGGTGCGGGTCTGCGCGCGCACCCGCACGAGCGCGTCGACGTTCTCCGCCGGCAGCGGTTCCTCGAGCCACATCAGGTCGAACTGCTCGAGCGCCCACGAGATCCGGCACGCGCTCGGCACGTCGTAGCGGGCGTGCAGGTCGATCGCCAGGTCGACGTCCGGCCCGATGGCATCCCGCACGGCCGCCACGCGGTCGACCATCGACCGCAGCTCGGAGGCGTTGACCGTGTGGTTGAAGGCGTCGAACTTGCCGGGGTGGCTCAGGTCGTCGATGTCGAACTTCAGCGCGGTGAAGCCCTCGGCGACCATCCGCTGGGCCCGGTCGACGCACCCGGAGATCGAGCCGGCCGGGTCGTCGCCGTCGCCGCAGTCGGCGTAGAGGCGGATCCGGTCGCGGAACTTGCCGCCGAGCATCCGGTACACCGGCTGGCCCGCCGCCTTGCCCGCGAGGTCCCACAGCGCGAGCTCGATCCCGGACAGGGCGATGACGAACACCCCGCCCTGCGGGCCCGCGAAGACCTTGTTGCGGCGCAGTTTCTCCCAGCACCGCTCGACGTTGCGCGGGTCCTCGCCGATCAGGAGGGGGGTGAGTGAGTTGATCATCCCGACGACGGCGCCCGCGCCCGCGTCGGGGTTGGCCTCGCCGAACCCGCTGATGCCCTCGTCGGTGTCGATCCTGACGAGCGTGGCCTCGCCGTGGTAGGCGACCACTGCCGTCGTGACGTTCACAATCCGCATTTGCTCTCCCGGCGCTGGGGTCGTGCATATGAGACGGACTGTCGCTTTTCCCAACTTGTCCTATAAGCTGATGACATGCAAAGGGGACAAGAGTCGCCGGATCCTGTCAAGGTCCGCACTCTTCCGGTCCAGGTGGCGGCACACCTGACCCGGCGCATCGTCAGCGGCGAGGTGGAGGACGGCCGGGCCCCGTCGGAGCTCGACATCTCCCAGGAGTTCGGGGTCTCCCGCGTCGTGGCGCGGGAGACGCTCAAGATCCTCGCGTCGCTCGACATCGTGGACGTCGCGCAGGGCCGGCGCGTCGTCGTGCGTCCCCCCGCGGAATGGGACTACCTGAGTCCGTTGCTCATCGAGTGGCTGCCGTCGGAGACCGTCGGCGAGCTGCTGCAGGAACTGCACCAGATGCGCGTGCTGCTCGAACCCGAGCTCGCCGCCATGGCCGCGGCCAGTGCCACCGACGAGGCGCTGGACCGGCTGCGGGACGAGATCGGCCGCATGGCGGCGCTCGAGGCGGATCCCAACGCCTACCTCGAGGTCGACCACGAGTTCCACATGGAGATCTGCCGGGCGGCGGACAACCGCCTGCTCGACCGGATCATGTACTCGGCCCGCTGGCTCGGCACGGCCAGCCGGCGCATCACCAACGAGGCGCCGGCCGCGCTGCGCAAGGCCACCGCCGACCACACCGAGATCTACGAGGCGCTCGTCGCGCGCGATCCCGACCGTGCCCGCGCGGCGATGCGCAAGCACCTCGCCAACAACTCCAACCTCCTCGCGGAGAAGGAGAAGCAGACCAACAGTGCCCGCCGGCGGTAGCGCCGCACGGACACACCGCCAGACAACGCTTCAGCAGTTCGGCGTCCTTCGCCGCAATGAACGACCCGGCAGCGAGGCCCCCGCCCCGCTGTCCCGCCGGTTGCAACGTCGCCCCGTCGGTACGCGTCCGCTCGTCCGGACGCGAGAGGAGTTGTTGTTGTCATGGAAGAAAAAGCGGACTTATCACGGCGCGGCTTCCTCAGCCTGAGCGCATTGGGCGTGCTCGGTCTCGCCGGCTGCGGAGGCGGGACACCCGCGGCACCGCAGGTCGACGTCCAGGTGCCCCAGGCGCTGCTCGACCAGGCCTCCTCGCTGCGCGGCGGCTCGGTGGGGATGCTCTCGCAGAAGCTCTACTCCGAAGCCGCCAACAAGGCGCTCGACCGGTCGCTGCAGGTGTTCGCGCAGGCGACCGGCACCACCGTCCGCAACGACCTCGTCTCCGGCGACGCCGGCGACATGGTCGCCAAGATGGACGCCGAGGTGAAGGCGGGCACCAGCCGCGACTTCGCGTTCGTGAGCGACCGGCGGTTCGTGGGCCAGCTGCACAACCTCGGCGCCCTCACCGACGTCACCGACGTGGTCGAGGAGATGCGCAAGCTCTACGGCGATCCCGCCACCGAGGCGAACAACTACTGCGTCTTCGGCGGCCGCTGGTTCGCGATCCCGTACCACTTCATCGCCTCGGCGATGTACCTGCGCAAGGACTGGTACCAGGAGAAGGGCCTGCCGCTCAAGCCCTACTACACGTGGGAGGAGCTGCGGGACAACGCGCTCGAGGTCTCCGACCCGGCGAAGAAGCGCTTCGGCTGGGGCATCACGGTGAACCGCTCCGGCGACGCCAACGGCTTCATCGCCAACGTCATCAACTGCTACGGCGGCGCGATGGCGGACAACACCGGCACGAAGGTCGTGTTCAACTCGCCGGAGACGGTCGAGGCCGTCGCGTTCATGGGCGACATCTACACGAACCCGAAGTACGCGCCGATGCTGCCACCCGGCATCGGCAGCTGGACCGACTCGAGCAACAACGAGAACTGGCTCGCCCAGATCCTCGGCCTCACGCTCAACCAGTTCAGCGTCTACGCCGACTCGAAGACGAAGAACAACCCGGTGTACGGCAACACGCACCCGTTCAACGGGGCCACCGGGCCGGCGCTCGACAAGCCGCTCGCGTTCGGCGAGTCCAACTCGTTCGTCGTGTTCAAGGGCGCGAAGAACCCCGACCTCGCCAAGGTGGTCGCGAAGTTCATGGTGAGCGGCAGCGCGCTGCTCGGTGTCGCGAAGGGAGCGCCGTGCCTGGTGAACCCGTCGTGGGACAAGGTGTGGGACTCCGACCCGTACTACACGAGCGGTGACCCGGCCTTCCCGGCGCTGCGGGAGCAGACCCGCACCAAGCTGCCGGTGACCACCAAGACCGGCTTCGCGTTCCCGCAGGCCCCCAGTCCCGGCGAGCAGGCGGCCACCGCGGCCTACCTGCTGACCGACATGATGCAGTCGGTCATCCAGGGCACCAAGCCCGCAGACGCCGTCGCCGCGACCCACACGAGGATCGTCCAGGTCTTCGAGCAGCAGGGCTACAAGCAGTGACCACGCTGCGCACGCGCCCGGCGCCGGCCAGTCCGGCGC
>NZ_JBHXCW010000299.1:0-8342 GCF_042725365.1 Lentzea sp. NPDC060358
GCACCCGGCCACCGGTCGCACCCGGCCACCGGGCTCCGGCCGCACCCGGCCACCACCGCGCCGACCAGGTGCGCCTAGCGCAGCGCGGCCTCGATGGCCGCCACGACGGCGGGGTCCTCCGGCTCGGTCCGCGTCCGGAAGCGCGCGGGCACCTGCCCGTCGCGCGACACCAGGAACTTCTCGAAGTTCCAGGTCACGTCGCCCGCGTTGCCGTCGGCGTCCTCGTGCGCGGTCAGCTCCCGGTAGACGGCGTGCCGGTCGGGTCCGTTGACGTCGATCTTCTCGTACAGCGGGAACGACACCCCGTACGTGGCCGAGCAGAACTCGGCGATCTCCTCGGCCGTGCCCGGCTCCTGGCCCATGAACTGGTTGCACGGGAAGCCCGCGACGGTGAAGCCCTGCGCGCCGTACTTCTCCTGCAGCCGCTCCAGACCGGCGTACTGCGGGGTGGAGCCGCAGCGCGAGGCGACGTTCACCACGAGGGCCACCTTGCCGCGCAGCGCGCCCAGGTCGCCCGGCTCGCCCGCCAGCGTGCTGACCGGGATGTCGTAGATCTCCATGGCGCCCAACGTACGTCACCTGCCGCGGATGACGGCCAGCGCGTGCTCGCGCGCCGGGGCGCTCAGCGTGGCGTTGAGCTCCTCGAACAGCGCCTCCGCCGTCACGCCGTTCCAGCCGGGCGGCAGCAGGGCGAGCGGCAGGCCGGGGTCGCTGTAGGGCAGGCGCCGCCACTGGGTGAGCATCGGCACGTAGGTCTGGAAGGCGTGCGCGGGCGTGGCCGGGGCGGCCGAGAGCACGGGCCGGTGGCGGCGCAGGAAGTCCGCGTACAGGTCGGCCAGCTCGTCGAGGTCCCACCACGCGCGCACCTTCGAGCGCAGGTCGCCGAACCCGAAGTGCTGCCCGGTGAACAGGTCGACGTATTCCGCGAGCCCGCGGCGCTCCAGCGTGCGCCGGGTCTCGCCCGCGAGGTTGCCCGGCGCGACCCACACGCCCGGCGCGGTGGTGCCGAACCCGAGCTGGGTGAGGCCGGTGCGCAACGCGTGGCGCTTGTCCCGTTCGGACTCCGGCACCGAGAACACGACGACCAGCCAGCCGTCCTCCGCGGTCGCCCGGCGGCGTTCGAAGATCCGCGTGTCCCCCTCGGCGAGGGTCTCCAGCGTGGCTTCGGCGAGGGCGTACCCGGCGGCGCCGTCGCGGCGGTCGGCCACGACCACGCCCCGGCGTTTGAGCCGCGAGATCGACGACCGGACGGCCTGGCCCTCCACGCCGAGCTCCGCCATCAGCTGCACGACCGAGGCCACGGACAACCAGTTGTCCTCGCCCCGCGCGTAGAGGCCGAAGAGCGTGATGATGAGCGGGCCGAGCCGGTCGCGTCCGGGCTGGGACGTCTCCGCCGGGGAGACCTCCGCGTCGGCGTTCACCGCGAGGTTCAGCGCTCTCTCCTTCCCCGGCCGAGATCCGTGAGGGTGACAGTGTTGCGCAGCTCGCCGAGGCCGCTGACACGAGTCACCACCACGTCGCCGTCGCGGAGGAAGACCTGCGGCTCACGGGCGTTGCCGACGCCGCTGGGCGTGCCGGTGAGGACCACGTCGCCCGCCCGGAGGGTCATGCCCTCGCTCAGCTCGGCGATGATCCGCGCGAACGAGAACGCCATCTGCGCGCTCGACGCGTCCTGCAGCAGCACGCCGTTGACCTCGCACTGCACCCGCATGTCCGCCAGGTCGACCGAGTCGGTCGTGGTGATCCACGGACCGAGGGGCATCGTCTGGTCGATGCTCTTGCCCTTGAGCCACTGCCCGCCGTGCGCGCGTTGCAGGTCGCGTTGCGAGACGTCGTTGGCGACGAGGAACCCGAACACGTGGTCCAGGGCCTTCTCCTCGGGGATCGACCGGCCGTCGCGGCCGATGACCATCGCGATCTCGGCTTCGTAGTCCCACTTCTGGGACAACGCCGGGTCGTACGCGATGTCGTCGAACGGGCCGATGACCGTGTCCGGGCCCTTGGTGAAGAACGTCGGCCGCTCCGGCAACGCCGCGGGCTCCTGGCCGCCGCGCTTGCCCTGCAGCTCCTCGAAGTGGTCGAGGTAGTTCCAGCCGGTGCACAGCACGTCGCGGCGGAACCGGTGCAGCGGCGACTCGAGCCGCACCGCGGACAACGGCAGCACCTCGCCGGTCTCGCGGGTCTCGCCGCCGCGCACCACGTCGTCGGCCGTGGTGGCGAGCAGCGCGATCGACTGCCCGGCGGCGTCCACGACACCGGCGCGGCGCACTCCGTCCACGGTCACAGAAGCGAGCTTCACTATCGCGTCTCCATTTCGCTGATCATGAAAACGCTATTTCTGAATCGGTGCGACCAGCCGGTCGTCCGGGATCACGGCCACGCCGAGGATCTCGACGAGGGCCTCCGGCTGCCACAGGGCGGTGCAGCCGATGCCCGCCATCGCCGGGTAGACGGGGCCGGCGAGCTCGCGCCACACCTCGCCGATCTCCTTGCCGTGCGCCTGGTAGTCCGGGATGTCGGTGAGGTAGATCGTGATGCTGACCAGGTCCTCCGGTATGCCGCCGGCCTCGCGCAGGGTGGCCAGCACGTTGCCGAACGCCTGGCGGAACTGCTCGACGATGCCGCCGGGGACGATCTTCATGTCGGCGTCGAGGGCGGTCTGGCCGCCGAGGTGCAGCGTGTTGCCGGCCAGGGTGCCGTGGGAGTAGCCGCGCGGGGCGGGAAGGCTGGCGGGGTTCACCGCAAGGGGCCTCATGAGTATTGACATTATCTGACGGCGGTGAAGAATGCGATATATGGAGCCCGACCTCAGCAAGTACCGGCTCGAAGGCGACAACTCGGTGTACCGGCTGCCCAGCGGGATCGTGGCCCCGGTCGTGACGCGCGGCGGCGCCGAGAACCCGGACACCGCGGACTCCGGCGGCGCGATCCGGATCTCCGGCGTGAGCATCCAGCACACCCCGGCGACCCGGCTGTGGTTCGGCAAGGTCACCAACGAGCCGGGCTACCGCTCGGTGACCCACCACCACGGCGAGGCCGAAACCGGCGGGTACGTGCTGTCCGGCCGGGCGCGGATCTACTTCGGCGCGGAGTTCGCGGACTACGTCGACATGGAGGAGGGCGACTGGGTGTTCGTGCCGCCGTTCATGCCGCACATCGAGTGCAACCTCGACCGCAACCGCCCGCTCACGTGGATGACCACGCGCACCCCGGAGAACATCGTCGTGAACCTCGACGACGTCCCCGACTCCGACCTGCGCGACTGGCTGACCCGATGACGGCCGGGACGGTCACCTCCGAGGTCTTCACCGCGGCGATCACCCTCACCCCGGTGGCGCCGCTGCACTTCGACCTGGCCTTCACCGCCGTCACGCAGCCGTGCCCGTGGCCCAAGGCGTACGGGGGAGACCTGGTCGCCGCCGCGGCGGCCGCCGCCATGCGCTCGGTGACCGACGGCAAGGCGCTGCACTCGATGCACAGCTACTTCCTGCGCCCGGCCGACATCGGCGCCGAGGTGCGCTACGAGGTGGAGGTCCTGCGCGACGGCCGCGGCTACAGCACCCGGCAGGTCCGCGGCTACCAGCACGGCAAGCCGCTCTACGTCTGCCTCGCGAACTTCGCCGCCGGCGAACCGGGTGGCCGCTTCCGGGCGGCCGTCGACCGGGTGCCCGGCCCCGAGGGCTTGCCGAGCACCGCGGACCACCTCGCCGGGCGCACCGGCGGCACGATGACCGACGAGTCGAAGGCGTACTGGTCCGGTGGCCGCGGCTTCGACATGCGGCACGTGCCCGGCGGCGTCTACCTCGACGTCGAGGGCGAGCGGGTGCCGCACCAGGCGGTGTGGGTCAAGCCGTTCGACCCGCTGCGCCCCGTCGCCGGGCTGACCGGCGCGCAACGGGACCTCGCCGCGCTGGCCTACGTCTGCGACTACACGATCCTCGAACCCGTCCTGCGCGTGCTCGGCCTGCCGTGGGCGCGGCCGGGACTGGTGACCGCGAGCCTGGACCACGCCATGTGGTTCCACCGCGGGGGACCGGTCGGCGACTGGCTGCTCTACGCGCAGGACGCGGTCGCCGCCGAGTCCGGCCGCGGACTCGGGTACGGCCGCTTCTTCACCCGCGATGGTCTCCACCTCGCCACCGTTGCCCAGGAGGGCATGATCCGCGCTTCCTGACCCGCCGCCCGCGGAAGGACTCACCCGCATGGACACCTTCGCCCGCGACCACCTCCCACCCGCCGCGCTGTGGCCGGCGATCGAGTTCACGACGCCGGACCTGGTCTACCCGGACCGCCTCAACGCGGGCACCGAGCTGATCGACGTCCCGGCGGCGGCGTTCGGCGCGGACCGCCCGGCGCTGCGGACGCCGGCGGGCGAGGTGTGGTCCTACGGCGAGCTGCGCACCCGCTCGAACCAGGTCGCCCGGGTGCTCGTGGAGGACCTCGGACTCGGTGCGGGACAACGGGTCCTGCTGCGCTCGCCCAACACCCCGTGGACGGTGGCGGCGTGGCTCGGCGTGCTGAAGGCGGGCGGTGTCGTGGTGACCACGATGGCCGCGCTGCGGGCCCGTGAGCTCGCTCCCGTCCTCGAACGGACCCGGCCGTCGTTCGCGCTGGCCGACCCCCGGTTCGCCGCGGACGTCCGCGCGTTCCCGGCGCTGACCGTGGTGGACCACGACGACCTGGCGGTCCGCGCGTCGCTCAAGCCGGGGGAGTTCACCGCCGCCGACACCGCCGCGGACGACGTGGCGCTGCTCGCGCCCACGTCCGGCAGCACCGGGTCGCCGAAGATCACCGCGCACTTCCACCGCGACGTCCTGTCGATCGACAACACCTTCGGCCGGCACGTGCTGAAGCTGACCCCGGACGACCTCGTCGCCTGCACGGCGCCGTTCGCGTTCACCTTCGGGCTGGGCATGCTCGTCGTGTTCCCGTTGCGCGCGGGCGCTTGCGCGTTCCTGACCGAGTCGGCGACACCGGCGCAGCTCGCGGACCTCGTGGCGGAGCACGGGGTGACGGCGCTCGCGACCGCGCCCACGGCGTACAAGGCGATCCTGCGCGACGGCGCGGAGGAGAAGCTGCGCGGGCTGCGCGTCGCGGTGTCGGCGGGGGAGCACATCCCGCGCGAGACCTGGGAACGGCTGCGCGACCGGCTCGGCCTGCGGGTGATCGACGGCATCGGCGCCACCGAGCTGCTGCACATCTTCATCTCCGCCGCGGGCGACGACATCCGGCCCGGCGCCACCGGCAGACCGGTGCCGGGCTACCGCGCCGCCATCCTCGACGCCGACGGCCTGGAGCTCGGTCCCGGCGAGCCGGGCCGGCTCGGCGTGATCGGCCCGGTCGGCTGCCGCTACCTCGACGACGAGCGGCAGAAGGACTACGTGGTGGGCGGCTGGAACGTCACCGGCGACGTCTTCCACCGCGACGAGGACGGCTACTTCCACTACCACGCCCGCAGCGACCACATGATCGTCTCGTCCGGCTACAACATCGGCGGGCCGGAGGTCGAGGAGGCCGTGGACACCCACCCCGACGTGCTGGAGTCCGCCGTCGTCGCCAAGCCCGACGACGAACGCGGCTCGGTCGTGTGCGCGTTCGTCGTGCTGCGCGAGGGCGTGACCGGCGACGCCGCGAAGGCGCGCGAGATCCAGGACCACGTCAAGCAGACCATCGCGCCGTACAAGTACCCGCGCGAGGTCCGGTTCCTGGAGGCGTTGCCGCGCAACGCGAGCGGGAAGCTGCAGCGGTTCGCGCTGCGGGACCTCTTCCGGGACGGCGCGGCCGGAGGCGGCGCGGCCGGGGGCGGGGTGCCCGCGTGAAGGTCGCGATCGCCGGCGGCGGGCCCGGTGGCCTCTACCTGGCCGCGTTGCTCAAGCAGCTCGACCCCTCCCACGACGTCACCGTCTGGGAACGCGAGGCCCCGGACGTCACGTTCGGCTTCGGCGTCGTGTTCTCCGACGAGACCCTCGGCGGCATCGAGAACGCCGACCCGGAGTTCGCGGACGCGCTGTCGCGCCGGTTCGCGCGGTGGACGGACATCGACATCCACCACCGCGGCGAGACGCACACCGTGGGCGGGCAGGGGTTCGCCGCACTGAGCCGCAAGGAGCTGCTCGGCCTGTTGCAGCGGCGCTGCCACGACCTCGGCGTCGTCGTGCACTTCTCGACGCCCGCGCCCGACGCCGGCGCGCTGCGGTCGTCGCACGACCTCGTGGTCGGCGCGGACGGCGTGAACTCGCTGGTGCGGCAGTCGTTCCCGGACGTCTTCCGCCCGGTGCTCGACCGCAGGCGCAACAGGTACATGTGGCTCGGCACCGACCTCGTCTTCGAGGCGTTCCAGTTCTTCGTCAAGGACACCGAGTGGGGCACCGTGCAGGTGCACGGCTACCCCTACTCCGGCAGCGGGTCCACGTTCATCGTCGAGATGCACGAGGACGTCTGGCGGCGCGCCGGGTTCGACACCGGCGAGGAGTTCCCGCCCGGCGTGTCCGACGAGGCCGCCGTCGACCGCGTCCGCGCGCTGTTCGCGGACGAGCTGGCCGGGCACCGGGTGTTCGCCAACAACTCGAAGTGGCTCGCCTTCACCACCGTGCGCAACGAGCGCTGGCACCACGGCAACCTGGTGCTCGTCGGCGATGCCGCGCACACCGCGCACTTCTCGATCGGCTCCGGCACCAAGCTCGCGATGGAGGACTCGCTCGCCCTCGCCGCGTGCCTGCACGAGCACCGCGACGTCGAGGCCGCCCTGACCGCCTACGAGGCCGAACGCCGGCCCGTCGTCGAGTCGACGCAACGCGCCGCGCAGGCGTCGCTGGAGTGGTTCGAGAACATCGGCATGTACGCGGAGCAGGAGCCGACCCGGTTCTGCTTCAACCTGCTGACCCGTTCGCGCCGGATCACCTACGACAACCTGCGCACCCGCGACGAGGAGTTCGCCGACCGCGTCGACGCCGCCTTCGCCGCCTCGCAGGGGCTGCCGGCCACGGCCCCGGCGATGTTCCAGCCCTTCCGGCTGGGCGAGCTGGAGCTGAAGAACCGGGTGGTCGTGTCGCCGATGGACATGTACTCGGCCGTCGACGGCGTGCCGGGCGACTTCCACCTGGTGCACCTGGGTTCCAAGGCGATGGGCGGCGCCGGGCTGGTGATGACGGAGATGGTGTGCGTGTCACCGCAAGGCCGCATCACGCCGGGGTGCACCGGCCTGTGGACCGACGAGCAACGCGACTCGTGGGAGCGCATCGTCTCGTTCGTGCACTCGCGCAGCACCGCCCGGATCGGCCTGCAGCTGGGGCATTCCGGCCGCAAGGGGTCGACGCGGCTGATGTGGGAGGGGATGGACGAACCGCTGCCGTCCGGCGGCTGGGACGTCGTCGGCCCGTCCGCCCTGCCGTACGGGCCGGGGTCGCCGGTGCCCGCCGAGCTCGACCGCCCGGCGATGGACCGGATCACGGCCGAGTTCGTCGCGGCGGCCCGGCGTGGTGCCGCGTCCGGCTTCGACCTGCTCGAACTGCACTGCGCGCACGGCTACCTGCTGTCGTCGTTCCTGTCGCCGATCTCGAACCGGCGGGACGACGAGTACGGCGGCTCCGTGGAGAACCGGCTGCGCTTCCCGCTGGAGGTGTTCGACGCCGTGCGCGCCGTGTGGCCGGCCGGGCGACCGATGATCGTGCGCATCTCCGCCACGGACTGGGCGCCCGACGGCAACACCGAACACGACGCCGTGGCGATCGCCCGCGCCTTCGTCGCCCACGGCGCGGACGCGATCGACGTGTCCACCGGCCAGGTCACGGCCTCCGAGCGCCCGGCGTACGGGCGGTCGTACCAGACCCCGTACGCGGACCGGATCCGTCACGAGGTCCCCGGTGCCGCTGTCATCGCCGTCGGCGCGATCGCGTCGTACGACGACGTGAACTCGATCCTGCTGGCCGGGCGCGCCGACCTGTGCGCGCTGGGGCGCACGCACCTCTACGACCCGCACTGGACCCTGCACGCCGCTGCCGAACAGGGGGTCGAGGACGTGGAGTGGCCTGTGCAGTACCGGGCCGGCAGTCGTAAGCCGCCCTCGGCTCGGACCGATGCTGTGCGGCCGCGGTTGTCGTTGCTGCGGGCCGGGGAGGTGGATCGGAACGTGCACGTTCGGTGGAAGCCCTAGTTCGGGTGGTCGCGGTGGTCGCGGTGGTTGTGCTGGTCGCCTTGGTTGGGTTCGTTCCTGTTTCCTGCTCGGGGCTCCGCCCCGGACCCCGCCAGCTGATCAAAGACCGGCCAGCGCCGTCTGCGGGTTGATGGCACGCCTGTTTCGTTGGGCGGCTTGCTGTTGCGTGGGTGGTGCGGTTCGGGTGGGG
>NZ_JBHXCW010000300.1:0-8332 GCF_042725365.1 Lentzea sp. NPDC060358
CCAGAGGTGGAAGACCGGTAACGGTTGGAGCTGACTGGTACTAATAGGCCGAGGACTTGTTACAAAGACGCTACGCATCCACTGTGCGGTTCTGGAAGAACCGAGCGGCATACCGATCGCCGCAGGTACAACTCCACAGAGTTTCGGTGGTTATAGCGTTGGGGAAACACCCGGTCCCATTCCGAACCCGGTAGTTAAGCCCTTCTGCGCCGATGGTACTGCACTGGTTACGGTGTGGGAGAGTAGGTCGCCGCCGGACAATCTTTCAGAAGACCCCTGAGGGTCGAGCGCTTCGGTGCTCCCCTCAGGGGTCTTCTGCATGTCGCGATCGATTTCCGCTTGCCTGGTCTGATCTCATGACCTCATGGACGCGGTCGTGCACACCACCCTCGAATCGTTCGACACCGCCACCCGCGATCGGCTCGCCGCCGACCCGGTGCGCAACACCGTGGCGATCACCTCACTGGACCGCATCCGCCGGCTCCCGGACGAGCCGACCCCGCTCCTGATCACGTTCCACGACGACGGTGACGTGGTCGGCTCACTGGTCCGCACCCCGCCCTGGCCCTTCCAGACGGCAGACCTGCCCCTCGCCGCGGTGGACCTGGCGGTGCAGATCACCGGCGAACTCGACCCGGACGCCCCCGGCGTCACCGGCCCGCGCGAGAAGTCGGAGGCGTTCGCCACAGCGACCGGCAAGTCGTTCACCGAGTCGCTGGCGACCCGCCTCTACCGCCTCGGAGACCTGGTCCCGCCGGCCGTCGAGGGTTCCGGTCGCATGGCCACCGAGGACGACGTCGAACTCCTGGCCACCTGGCGCAAGGCCTTCACCGACGAGGCCGTCCCGGAAGCACCGCCCGAGTCCACGGCCGACCACGTCCGCGGCTCCCTGCGCCTGGGCAACGGTCACGCGGTGTGGGAGGTCGACGGGGTCCCGGTCGCCTGGGCGGTCGGCAGCCTCCCGCACGCCGGCATGACCAGGGTCGGTCCGGTCTACACCCCGCCCGAGCACCGCAGGCACGGCTACGGCGCCGCGGTCAGCGCGATGGTGAGCCGGTGGGCTCTCGACCAGGGCGCCGCCGAGGTCCTCCTCTTCGCCGACCTCACCAACCCGGTGTCGAACTCGATCTACCAGCGCATCGGCTACGAACCGCTCGAGGACTGGGCCGAGTTCTGGTGGAAGGACTGAACCGCGCCTAGGAGAACAGCTCCGCCGACACCGGCCGGTTCCGCACGTGCGACGAGAACACCAGCGACGTCGTCGTGTCCCCGTACCGCTGCATCACCTCGACGAGCTCCTCGAGCTCGCCCATCGACCGGCACACCACCCGCAGCAACCAGCAGTCGTCACCGGTCACGTGGTCCGCGTCGAGGACCTGCGGCAGCACCAGGACCTGCGTGCGGAACCGGGGCGTGTCGAGCGACCGCACCCGCACGCGCACGATCGACTCGATCGGCAGCCCGAGCCGCGCCGGGGAGACCACGGCCGTGAAGCCGGTGATCACGCCCAGCGTCTCCAGCCGCCGCACCCGTTCGGTGACGGCCGGCGCGGACAGGGACACCTCGCGGCCCAGCGCCGAGAAGGACATCCGCCCGTCCTCCTGCAGCAACGCCAGGATCTTCCAGTCCACCACGTCGAGTTCCACCTGGAAATCATAGGGAGAACGACTCGAACGCCTGGACTTCCGCATGCCCGCGACCCGGCAGGCCGAAGCAGGATCGTGCGCATGACGAACGCACTGCGCTTCCCCGCCGCCGCCCCGGACACCGCCGCCGCCTTCTTCGCCGCCGAGCTCGCCTTCGAGGCCGACCCCGACGACGTGCACCGCGACCTCCAGGCCGGCGACACCACCGGCTACGTCCTCGTCGAGACCCGCGCGCCCGAGGCGTTCGCGCGGGAACGCATCCCCGGTGCCGTCAACCTGCCCTACCGCGACCTCCCCGAGCGGCTGGACCTCGACCCGGACCTGGTCTACATCTGCTACTGCGAGAGCTTCCAGTGCAACGCCGCCACCAAGGGCGCGCTCGAGCTCGCCCGGCGGGGGTACCGGGTGAAGCGGCTCTCCGGCGGCATCACGGCGTGGCGGGAGGCCGGGTACCCGGTCGAGTCGGACGGCCTCACCGGATCGGACGTTTCCAAGGTCGCGTGTCACTGCTGACCACTGCCGACATAGGCTCGAGCGCGTGAACGCACCGCGCCTGCTGGTCCTGCAGCCCTCCGAGTCCGACCCGCTCGCGAAGCTGGGTGACTGGCTCGAAGCCGAGGGTGTCGAGCTCGACCTCGTGCCGCTGAAGGAGCAGCCCGCGCCGCAGACCCTCGACGGCTACCAGGGCGTCGTCTGCCTCGGCGGCGAGATGGGCGCGCTCGACGACCTCGAGCACCCGTGGCTCGCCGACGCGCGGCGGCTGCTGTCCAACGCCGTCGCGCAACGGGTCCCCACCCTCGCCATCTGCCTCGGCGCACAGCTCCTGGCGGCCGCCACCGGCGGGCAGGTGCGCAAGGGTCCACAAGGGCCGGAGGTCGGTGTGCTGCTCGTCGCGAAGCGCGACGCCTCCGGCAGGGACCCGTTGTTCGCGGACCTGCCGTTCACGCCCGACGTGCTGCAGTTCCACAACGACGAGGTGCACCTGCTGCCGCCCGGCGCGGAACACCTCGCCGCGTCCCCGAAATATCCCAATCAGGCGTTTCGGGTCGGCGAGAGCGCTTACGGCCTTCAGTTCCACATCGAGACGACGCCGGAAATCGTCTTGAACTGGGCCGCGAAGGATCCGGATTCGGCGGCCTGCGCGCGGGCGCACCACTTCGACCTGGAGTTCCTCGAGGAAGCGCACCGCGACTTCGAAGAGGTGTGGCAGCCGTTCGTCGCCCGATTCGCGCGGATGGTACGGGGAGAACTGTCGCCCGGAGGACGTTTGGGCACACAACTTCCGTTGGTGTGACGTTACTTTCGTAGGTTTTAAGACATCCTCCGTTGGCAGTACCGTAATCTCCTGGACAGCTTGTTCGATCCAGCCGGAGGATCACTGTGGATCCCGCACTTGTAGTGATCATCGTCGTCGTCACTGCTCTCATCTTCGACTTCACCAACGGGTTCCACGACACGGCCAACGCCATGGCCACCTCCATCGCCACGGGCGCCCTGAAGCCCCGCACGGCGGTCGCGCTGTCGGCGGTTCTCAACCTCGTGGGAGCGTTCCTGTCCGTCGAGGTCGCCAAGACCATCTCCGGTGGCATCGTCGACGACGCCCAGATCACGCCCGCCGTCATCTTCGGCGGGCTGGTCGGCGCGATCATGTGGAACCTCGTCACCTGGTACGTGGGCCTGCCTTCGAGCTCGTCGCACGCGTTGTTCGGCGGCCTGATCGGCGCCGCCTGGGTCGCGTCCGGTGTGGACGCCATCCACTTCGCCAAGGTCGTCGACAAGGTCCTGGTGCCCGCGATCGTGGCGCCGCTCGTCGCCGGTCTGGTCGCGGCCGTCGCCACGATCGTCGTCTACCGCCTCAAGAAGGCGGCCGACCCGCGCGTCGCGCACACCGGCTTCAAGGTCGGCCAGGTCGCGTCCGCCTCGCTCGTCTCCCTCGCGCACGGCACCAACGACGCGCAGAAGACGATGGGCATCATCACGCTCGCGCTGATCACGTCCGGTTCGCTCGCGCCCGGCTCCGGCCCGCCCACCTGGGTGATCGTCAGCGCCGGTCTCGCGATCGCGGCGGGCACGTACCTCGGCGGCTGGCGCATCACCCACACGCTCGGCCGCGGCCTCACGACCATCGAGCCCGCGCAGGGCTTCGCCGCGCAGACCTCGACCGCGACCGCGATCCTCGCGTCGTCGCACCTCGGGTTCGCGCTGTCCACCACGCACGTCGCCTCGGGCGGCATCATGGGCTCCGGCCTCGGCCGCGACCGCCGCGGCGTCAAGTGGGGCACCATGGGCAAGATGGCCGCCGGCTGGCTGCTCACCCTGCCCGCCGCCGGCATCGTCGGCGCGCTCGCGGGCAAGTGGGCGTCCACCGGCACCGCCGGGATCGTCGGCGTGGCCGTCATCGGCATCGTCGTCTCGCTCGGCATCTGGATCCTGGCGCGGCGCGAGCCGGTCAAGCCCGAGCACATCGTCGACGAGGTCGCCGCGCAGGCCGAGCTGCACAAGGTGGCGGCATGAAGGTCGACTGGATGGCGCTGCTGCAGGTCTTCGGCGCCACGCTCCTCGCCACCGTGCTCGTCGTGACGTTGTTCGTGGTCGGCATCCGCGCGCTGTCCGGGGACAGGAAGGTCCCCGCGTACGCGAGCTTCGCCGGATGCGTCGCGGTCGTGCTCTACGGGCTCTCCCTGATCGTCTTCTGATGCCGTGAGGACTAGGTTTACTCGTGATGAGCGAACCAGTCCGCCACGCGTCACCAGCAAGGTTCGGGCTCACCGAGGCGCGCAGCGAGGAAGTGCTGCGCGGACTCGGCCTGTGGGCTGAGCGCCGTCCCGCCGACGGCGCCGAACCGGTGCTGGCCGCGCTGTCCCGCTGCCCCGATCCGGACCTCGCGCTGCGCGGTCTGGAGCGCCTCCACACCGTCACCGACTGGGCCGCCCTGTCCGCCGCGCTGCACGACGACGTGGTGGTGCGGGGCCGGCTGCTCGCCGTGCTCGGCTCCTCTACGGCGCTGTCGGACTTCCTCGTCGTCAACACCGAGCGCTGGCGGTCGCTCACCGACGACGTCGACGTGTCGCTCGAGCTCGCCGAAGGCGACGTGCTGCGCACCGAGTACCGGGCGAAGCTGCTGCTCGTCGCGGCCAACGACCTCGCGCACGTCGTCGAACCCGAGCTGCCGTTCGTCCCGTACGACACGGTGGCGGCGCAGCTGTCGGACCTCGCCGTGTCCGCGTTGCGCGCGTCGCTGGAACTGGCCGCGGAGAAGGTGACCGGCGCCGACCGCTGCCGGCTCGCGGTGATCGCGATGGGCAAGTGCGGCGCGAACGAGCTCAACTACGTGAGCGACGTCGACGTCGTGTTCGTCGCCGAGGGCGACCTGGGCGTCGCGACCCGGCTGGCCAGCACGATGATGCAGATCGCCGGCCAGTCGTGTTTCGAGGTCGACGCGGCACTGCGGCCCGAGGGCAAGGCGGGCGCGCTCGTGCGCACGCTCGACGGCCACGCCTCCTACTACAAGAAGTGGGCACGGACCTGGGAGTTCCAGGCGCTGCTCAAGGCCCGGCCGGTCGCGGGCGACGCCGAGCTGGGGCAGTCCTACCTCGACGTCGTCCGGCCCTACGTGTGGACGGCGGCCGAGCGCGAGAACTTCGTCGAGGACGTGCAGTCGATGCGCCGCCGCGTCGAGGACCACGTGCCCTCGGGGCTGGCCGACCGCGAGCTCAAGCTCGGCCGCGGTGGCCTGCGGGACGTCGAGTTCGCGGTGCAGCTGCTGCAGCTCGTGCACGGCCGGTCCGACGAGGACCTGCGCATCCAGGCGACGACGGCCGCGCTGGCCGCCCTGGGCACCGGCGGGTACGTCGGCCGTGAGGACGCGGCGGACTTCGGGCGCTCGTACCGGTTCCTGCGCACGTTGGAGCACAGGCTGCAGTTGCAGCGGCTGCTGCGCACGCACCTCTTCCCGGCCGACGACGACGTGACGGCGTTGCGCTGGCTCGCGCGGTCGGTCGGCCTGCACGCCGACGGCCGCAAGTCCGAGGGACAGGTGCTGCTCGCCGAGTTCCGCAAGCACGCCAACCAGGTCCGGCGGCTGCACGAGAAGCTCTTCTACCGGCCGCTGCTGCAGTCCGTCGCGGGCGTGCCGACCGAGGCGCTGCGCCTCACCACCAAGGAGGCCGTCGCACGGCTGGCCGCCCTGGGCTACACCTCGCCCGACGGCGCGTTGCGGCACATCCAGGCGTTGACGCACGGCATGTCGCGTCGTGCGCGCATCCAGGGCGCGCTGCTGCCGGTGCTGCTGGACCTGTTCGCCGGCACGCCCGACCCCGACGGCGGGCTGCTCGCCTACCGGAAGGTGTCCGAGGCGCTCGCGGAAACCCCCTGGTACCTGAGGCTGCTGCGGGACGAGGGCGCCGTCGTCGAACGGCTCGCGTGCCTGCTCGGCACGTCCCGCTTGGTGCCGGACCTGCTGACGCGGGCGCCGGAGGTGCTGCGGCTGCTCGCCGACACCGAGGCCCTCGTCGGCGGCGACCCGCACTCGATCGGGAACCCGTTGCGCAGCGCGGTGTCCCGCTACGGCGAGGCGGGACGGGCGATCGCGGCCGCGCGGTCGTTGCGGCGCCACGAGTTGCTGCGGATCGCCGCCGCCGACCTGCTGGGGTTCATGCCGATCGAGACGGTGTGCGTCTCGCTGTCCGAGGTGTGGGCGGCCGTGCTGGAAAGCGCGCTGGACGCGGCCGTGCGGGCGTCCGGCGACCCCGTCGCGGCGCTGTCCGTGATCGGCATGGGACGGCTCGGCGGCCACGAGCTCGGCTACGGCTCGGACGCGGACGTGATGTTCGTGTGCCGGCCGTTCGACGGCGTCTCGGACGCCGAAGCGGTGAAGTGGGCGAGCGGGGTCGTCGAGAAGATCCGGCGGCTGCTCGGCGCGCCGTCGCAGGACCCGCCGCTGCAGGTCGACGCGGACCTGCGGCCGGAGGGGCGGCAGGGGCCGCTGGTGCGGACGCTCGAGTCCTACCGCGCCTACTACCGGCAGTGGGCGGAGATCTGGGAGAAGCAGGCGCTGCTGCGGGCCCGGTTCATCGCCGGAGACGCGGAGCTGGGTGCCGACTTCGAGGCGTTGATCGAGCCGCTGCGGTACCCGGCCGACGGCCTGGACGCGGCGTCGGTGCGGGAGATCCGGCGGATCAAGGCGCGCGTCGACGCGGAACGGCTGCCGCGCGGCGCCGACCCGAGCACGCACACCAAGCTCGGCCGCGGCGGGCTCGCCGACGTCGAGTGGACCGTGCAGCTGCTGCAGCTCCAGCACTCCGGTGCCGTTCCCGGCCTGCGCACACCGTCCACAACGGCCGCGATGGAGGCCGCCGTCGCCGCCGGTCTGCTGGCCGCGGAGGACGCCGCGTCGCTGACGGCCGCGTGGCACCTCGCCACGCGGGCGCGCAACGCCGTGACGCTCGTGCGCGGCAAGGCCTCGGACCAGCTGCCGACGTCCGGGCGCGACCTCGTCGCCGTCGCCTCGGTGATGGGGCACGAGCCCGGCGGCGATCCGGGCGAGTTCCTGGAGGAGTACCGCAGGACCACTCGTCGTGCACGTGCGGTCGCGGAGCGTGTCTTCTACGGTGAGGGACTGTGAAAGCCATCGCGTTGACCCGGTTCGGCGATGCCGACGTCCTGTCGTTGCAGGAGCTGCCCGACCCGCTGCTCGGACCAGACCAGGTGCTGGTGGAGGTGCGTGCGGCCGGGGTGAACCCGGTGGACACCAAGATCAGAGCCGGGTACCTGCAGGGCCTGCTGCCGCACCACACGCCGCTGATCCCCGGCTGGGACGTCTCCGGTGTCGTGCGCGCGGTCGGCATCGGCGTGCAGGCGTGGAAGCCCGGCGACGAGGTGCTCGCCTACGCGCGCAAGGACCACGTGCAGTTCGGCACCTACGCCGAACTGGTCGCGCTGCCGGACCGGATGGTCGCGCGCAAACCGTCCACCCTGGACTTCGTGACGGCCGCTGCGCTGCCGCTGGCGGGACTGACGGCGTTGCAGTCGCTCAAGGCCGTCGGCACCGGTCCCGGGGACGTCGTGCTCGTGCACGCCGCGGCCGGCGGCGTCGGCCACCTCCAGGTGCAGATCGCCCGCGAGCTGGGGGCCGCGCGGGTGCTCGGCACCGCGTCCCCGCGCAACCACGAGTTCGTGCGGTCGCTGGGCGCCGAACCGGTCGCGTACGGCGACGCGCTGGTCGACTCCGTGGCGGAGCTGGTGGGCGGGGACGGCCAGGTCGACGTGGTGGTCGACAACGTCGGCGGCATGGCGTTCGAGCAGTCGTTGCGGCTCGTGCGCGACCGGGCGCGGCTCACGTCCATCGTGGAGGGTCCGCGGGCGCTGGAACTCGGCGTGGTGAACACCTGGGCGCGGCCGGACGCGGAGCAGACCCGGTGGCTCGCCGATCTCGTCGCGGCCGGGTCGGTGCACGTGGAAGTGCAGCAGACTTTTCCGTTGGCGGAAGCCGTAAAGGCGCACAAAGTGCTGGAAGGCGGGCATGTGCGCGGAAAAGTCGTGCTGACCGTCTGAAATCTTCGGCTATTCCTTCAGGTTCGGGGGCACTCCGCGCGGAGTGCCCCCACTTCCTGCTGCTCAGTCCGCGTCCGAGTCGGGGTCGACAACAGGCCCGCGGGTGTAGACCACGACCACCCACACCACTTCCA
>NZ_JBHXCW010000301.1:0-8322 GCF_042725365.1 Lentzea sp. NPDC060358
CCCTCACCTCGTTCTCAGGCGCTTACTGCTCCCTGCGCCTCGTCACCAGCATCAGGAACGCACCCGCCAGCAGCAGGGCCAGGCCGCCGGCCAGCGGGCCCCACAACGACGCACCGGTCCACGCCAGCGGCGGGGGCGGGGGCTGCGGGTGGGGCTGCGGCTGCGGTGCCGGGTTCGGCGGCTGCGGGCCGGGCGGGGTTGCCTTCGGCGCCAGGCCGGCGTCGAGGGTCAGGTCCACGCGGTTGCCCGCTCCCAGCTTCACCACTCGGGTGCAGCCGGTCGCCGGGTCGGCGTCGGAGTCGATCGCGTTGTCACCGGCGCCCTGCTTCGTGAGCGGGCGTCCCGCGACGAGGCCGGTCTTCGGGTCGGCGTTGAAGCAGACCTTGTACTCACCGTCCTCCAGGCCGTCGAACAAGTACTTGCCGTTCTTGTCCGTCACGGTCTGCGCGACCGGCTTGCCGTTGCCGTCCTGCAGGTACACCGGCAGGTTCGGCACGCCGGGTTCGCCGGCGTCCTGGATCCCGTTGCCGTTGTCGTCGGACCAGACGAAGTCACCCAGGCGGTTCGTCGGCTTCACGAGGCCGAGGTCCACGTCGAGGTCCGTCCGCTTGCCCACTCCGACGGTGACGGGGTCGCTGCACCCGGTCGCGGGGTCCGCGTCCGAGTCCTTGGCACCGTCCGCACCCTGCTTCGCCCTGGCCGCGAGGTAACCCGCGTACTGGGCGGGCAGCGTGGTGAGGTCGAAGCACACCTTGTAGGTGCCGTCCGGGACGCCCTCGAAGAGGTACTTCCCGTCCTTGTCGGTCTTGACCTGACCCACCGGGTTGCCCTTGTCGTCAACCAGGTTCACCGTCACGCCGGGGACTCCGGGCTCACCGGGGTCCTGGATCCCGTTGCGGTTGGTGTCGGACCAGACGAAGTCACCGATCTTGTTCGGCGGGGCCACGAGGCCCGCGTCGACGGTGAGGACCTCGCGCTGGCGCACCCCGACGGTGACCGCGGGCGCGCAGTCGACCGCCGGATCCGAGTCCTTCGCCCTGTCGTCGCCCGCCTGGTTCTGGGTGAGGGAGAAGTCCTTCACCGCCGCGGGCAGGTTCTGCACGTCGAAGCACACGGTGTACGTGCCGTCCGGCATGTCCTGGAAGAGGTACTTGCCGTCGGCGTCGGTCGTGGTGGTCTGGCCGTTGCTCAGCTTGACCGCCACGCCTGCCACGCCGGGTTCGCCGGCGTCCTGCAGACCGTTCTTGTTCAGGTCGTTCCACACGAAGTCACCGATCCGGTTGACCGGGGATGCGATGCCCAGGTCCACCGACGTGTCCACGCGCTTGTCGATGTTCAGCGTCACCGGGTTCGCACACCCGGTCGCGATGTCCGCGTCGGAGTCCTTCGCGTCGTCACCGCCCTTGTTCGGCGCCGTCACCTGGTAGTCCGCGTACTTCGCGGGCAGGTCCTCGACGTCGAAGCACACCGTGTAGGTGCCGTCGGGCAGATCGCCGAACTCGTACTTGCCGTTCGCGTCCGTGGTCGTGGTCGCGCCGGTCTCCTGGAGCGTGACCGTCACGCCCTGGACACCCGGCTCGCCCGGATCCTGGACACCGTTGCGGTTCACGTCCTCCCACACGAAGTCGCCGAGCGTGTTCGGCGGCGGCACGAGGCCCGCGTCCACGTCGAGGTTCTCGCGCTGGCCGGGTCCGACGGAGACCGCCGGCGCACAACCCGTCTCCGGGTTCGCGTCGGAGTTGCGGGCGGGATCGGCACCGCTGGTGGTCGTGAACTCGTAGTCACGCACACCGGTCGGCAGCGTCGAGGCGTCGAAGCAGACGGTGTACTCGCCGTCGGGCATGCCCTCGAACAGGTACTTGCCGTTCGCGTCCGTCTTCACGGTCTGGCCGTTGCTCAGCTTGACCGTCACGCCTGCCACGCCGGGTTCGCCCGCGTCCTGCAGACCGTTCTTGTTCAGGTCGTTCCAGACGTAGTCGCCGATGCGGTTGACCGGGGGCGCGATGCCCAGGTCGATCGTCAGGTCCTCCGGCTTGTCGACGTTGAGCACGGTCGGCGCCGCGCATCCGGTCGCCGGGTCGGCGTCGGAGTCCTTCGCGTCGTCACCGCCCGCGTTCGGTGCCACGGCCTGGAAGTCGGCGTACTGGCCCGGCAGGTCGCCCAGGTCGAAGCACACCGTGTAGGTGCCGTCGGGCAATCCGGTGAACTCGTACTTGCCGTTCGCGTCCGTGGTGGTGGTCGCGCCGGTGTTCAGCGTGACCGTCACGCCTGCGACGCCGGGTTCGCCCGCGTCCTGCAGACCGTCCTTGTCCGAGTCGGCCCACACGAAGTCGCCGAGCTTGTTCGGCGGCCTCAGGCCGGCGTCGATCGTCGTGTCCTGCCTCTTGTTCGGGCCCAGCGACGTGGGTGCCGAACAGCCGTCGGAACCGATGTTGGAGTCCCTCGTGGAGTCTCCCCCGGCGGTCTGGCGGGTGGGCAGGTAGCCCTGGTACTGCGCGGGCAGGTTCGCCACGTCGAAGCACACCGTGTAGGTGCCGTCGGCGAGGTCGGCGAAGGTGTACTTGCCGTTCGCGTCCGTGGTCGTGGTCTCACCGGTCTCCCGGAGCGTGACCCGCACGCCCGGGACACCCGGTTCGCCCGCGTCCTGGACACCGTTGCGGTTGGTGTCCGCCCAGACGAAGTCGCCCAGGCTGTTCGGCGGCGCGACGATGCCGAGGTCGAGGTCGAGGTTCTCCCGCTCGCCGGGGCCGACCTGGACCTCCGCCGTGCACCCCGTGGCCGGGTTCGCGTCGGAGTCGAGGGTGTCGTCACCCGCGTTGGCCACCGTGGCCTCGAGGTCGTCCGGCAGGGTCGTGAGGTCGAAGCAGACGCTGTAGCCGCCGTCCGCCATCCCCTCGAACAGGTACCTGCCCTGGTCGTCGGTCTTCGTCGTCATGCCGTCACTGAGCGTGACGGTGACGCCGGGGACGCCGGGCTCGCCCGCGTCCTGCAGACCGTTCTTGTCCAGGTCGTACCAGACGAAGTCGCCGATCCGGTTGACCGGGGGCGCGATGCCCAGGTCGATCGTCAGGTCCTCCGGCTCGTCGATGCTCAGCGTCGTCGGCGGGGCACACCCGGTCGCCGGGTCGGCGTCCGAGTCCCTCGTGTCGTCACCGGAGTTCGGTGCGACCGCCTGGAAGTCCGCGTACTGACCGGGCAGCTGGTTCACGGCGAAGCACACCGTGTACGTGCCGTCCGGCAGGCCGGCGAACTCGTACTTGCCGTTCGCGTCCGTCGTCGTGGTCGCACCCGTGTTCAGCGTGACCGTGACACCGGGAACGCCCGGCTCGCCCGCGTCCTGCAGACCGTTGCGGTTGCTGTCGACCCACACGAAGTCGCCGAGCCTGTTCGGCGGCCGCAGGCCCGCGTCGATCGTCTTGTCCTCACGCCTGTTCGGGCCCAGCGAAGTGGGAGCCGAGCAGCCGTCGGAACCGATGTTCGAGTCCTTGGCGGAGTCGCCGCCGGCCGTCTGCCTGGTCGGCAGGTAGCCCTGGTACTGCGCGGGCAGGTTCGCCACGTCGAAGCACACCGTGTAGGTGCCGTCCGGCAGGTCGGTGAACTCGTACTCGCCGTTGGCGCCCGTGACCGTGCTGAGGTTGCCGACCCTCACCGTCACGCCGGGGATGCCGGGCTCGCCCGCGTCCTGGACGCCGTTGCGGTTGGTGTCGGCCCAGACGAAGTCGCCGAGCTTGTTCGGCGGCGACGCGAGACCCAGGTCGATCGTCAGGTTCTCGCGCTTGCCGGCGCCGACCTCGACCTGCGGCGCGCAGCCCGTGACCGGGTCCGCGTCCGAGTCGAGGGTGTCGTCACCCGCGTTCGCCGTGGTGGCCAGGAAGTCCGACGGCAGCGTCGTCAGGTCGAAGCAGACGGTGTACGTGCCGTCGGCCACTCCCTCGAACAGGTACTTGCCGTTGTCGTCGGTCGTGGTGGTCTGGCCGTTGCTCAGCCTGACCGTCACGCCTGCCACGCCGGGTTCGCCCGCGTCCTGCAGACCGTTCTTGTTCAGGTCGTTCCAGACGTAGTCGCCGATGCGGTTGACCGGGGGCGCGATGCCCAGGTCGATCGTCAGGTCCTCCGGCTTGTCGACGTTCAGCGTCGTCGGGGCCGCGCAGCCCGTGGCCGGGTCCGCGTCGGAGTCCCTGGCGTCGTCACCGCCCGCGTTCGCGGCCACCGCCTGGAAGTCGGCGTACTGGCCCGGCAGCTGGTTCACGGCGAAGCAGACGGTGTACGTGCCGTCCGGCAGGCCGGCGAACTCGTACTTGCCGTTCGCGTCCGTCGTCGTGGTCGCACCCGTGTTCAGCGTGACCGTGACACCGGGAACACCCGGCTCACCCGCGTCCTGGACACCGTTCTTGTTGGTGTCCACCCACACGAAGTCACCGAGCCTGTTCGGCGGCCGCAGACCCGCGTCGATCGTCAGGTCCTCGCGCTGGTTCGGACCCAGCGTGGTGGGAGCGGAACACCCGTCGGCGCCGATGTTCGAGTCCTTCGTGACGTCACCGGCCGCAGCCTGGCGCGTCGGCAACCAGCCCTGGTACTGCCCGGGCACGGAGGCGACGTCGAAGCACACCGTGTACGTGCCGTCCGGCAGATCGGCGAACTCGTACTTGCCGTTGGCGTCCGTCGTCGTGGTCGCACCCGTGTTCAGCGTGACCGTGACACCGGGAACGCCCGGCTCACCGGCGTCCTGGACGCCGTTGCGGTTGGCGTCGGCCCAGACGAAGTCGCCGAGCTTGTTCGGCGGCGCCACGATGCCCAGGTCGACGTCGAGGTTCTGCCGGTTGCCCGGTCCGACCTCGACCGAGAACGCGCAGCCCGTCAACGGGTCGGCGTCGGAGTCCCGCGTGTCGTCACCGGCGTTGGCCGTGGTGGCCCGCAGGTCGAGCGGCAGCGTCGAGAGGTCGAAGCAGACCGTGTACCGGCCGTCGTCCAAGCCCGTGAACAGGTACTTGCCCTGCGCGTCGGTCGTGGTCGTCTGGCCGTTGCTCAGCGTGACCCCGACACCGCCGACACCGGGCTCGCCCGCGTCCTGCAGACCGTTCTTGTTCAGGTCGTTCCAGACGAAGTCGCCGATGGAGTTGCCGGGCGACACGATGCCGAGGTCGATCGTCAGGTCTTCCGGCCTGTCGACGTTCAGCGTCGTCGGCGGGGCGCACCCGGTGGCCGGGTCCGCGTCCGAGTCGCGGGTGTCGTCACCCGCGTTCGCCGTGGTGGCCAGGTAGTCCGAGTACTGGCCGGGAAGCGTGGCCAGGTCGAAGCAGACCGTGTACGTGCCGTCGCGCAGGCCGCCGAACTCGTACTTGCCGTTGGCGTCCGTCGTCGTGGTCGCGCCGGTGTTCAGCCGCACCGTCACGCCCGCGACGGCCGGCTCACCGGCGTCCTGCAGGCCGTTCTTGTTGGTGTCGGCCCAGACGTAGTCGCCGAGCCTGTTCGGCGGCCGCAGACCCGCGTCGATCGTCAGGTCCTCGCGCCTGTTCGGGCCCAGCGTCGTGGGGGCCGAGCAGCCGTCGACGCCGATGTTCGAGTCCCTCGTGGCGTCGCCGCCCGCGAGCTGCCTCGTCGGCAGGTAGCCCTGGTACTGCTGCGGCAGGGCGGCCACGTCGAAGCAGACCGTGTACGTGCCGTCGGGCAGCTTGTCGAACAGGTACTTGCCCTGCGCGTCCGTCGTCGTGGTCGCGCCGGTGTTGAGCCGCACCGTCACGCCCGCGGCGGGCGGTTCGCCGGCGTCCTGCACGCCGTTGCGGTTCGTGTCGACCCAGACGTAGTCGCCGAGCCTGTTGCTGGGCGGCACCATGCCGGCGTCGAGCGTGAGGTCCTGGCGGTTGCCGGGGCCCACGGTGGTGGTCGCCGTGCAGCCGGTCGTGCGGTCCGCGTCGGAGTCCTTCGTGTCGTCACCGCCCGCGTCCCTCGGGCTGAACGCGTACCCGCTCAGGGGCGTGAAGCAGACGGAGTAGGTGCCGTCGGCGAGGCCCTGGAAGAGGTACCTGCCCTGCGCGTCCGTCGTGGTGGTCGCGCCGGTGCTCAGCCTGACGGTCACGCCGGGCAGACCGGGTTCGCCCGCGTCCTGCACGCCGTTGCCGTTGGTGTCCGACCAGACGAAGTCGCCGATGGAGTTGGTCGGCCGCACGATCAGACCGGCGTCGACCGTGAGGTCGGTGCGCTTGCCCGGGCCGAGGGTGACCGCGGCCGTCACGCCGTTCGCCTGCGCGTCGGAGTCGGTGGCCGCGCCGCCCGTGAGCGGGGTCGTGAACACGCGGTTGGCCGGAGCCGTGAAGCGCACGCGGTACGACCCGTCGGCCAGGCCCGTGAACAGGTACTTGCCGTTCGCGTCCGTCGTCGTCGAGTCGACCACGCCGTCGCCGTCGCCGTCGACCGGCGTGCCGTTGGCGTCGAGCAGTTCGGCCCTCACGTTCGCGACCGGCGGCTCACCGACGTCCTGCTGGCCGTTGCCGTTGGTGTCGAACCAGACGTAGTCGCCGAGCTGGTTCCGCTCCGGCAGGCGCAGCGAGAGGATGTAGTGGTCCGAGGACTCGGAGTCGGTGCGCGAGTTCGGCGTCAGGACGGTCTCGGTGTTGACCGTGTTGAGACCGTTGATGCCGTCCGCGTAGCCGTCGCCCCGGTCAGCCCGGTAGAGGGCACCCGTGCCGTAGGGGTTGGCCGGGTAGCTCGACATCGGGCGCACGTCGGTGTCGGTGCGGAAGGTGACGCTGGAGAAGGTGCCCTTCAGCACCACCGAGCCGCAACCGGCCGTCTCGACCGTCGGCGTCTGCCGGTTGGTGCCGGCGTACCGCACCGGCTTCTCGTTGCAGGTGGCGTAGGCGTTCGGGCTCGCCACCGTGAGCAGCTTGGGCTGGATCGTCAGGTTCGTGCGGCCCGGCGACGGGTCGGCGAGCGTGACGCCGTCGGTGAGCAGGGCCAGGTAGGTGTTGACGAACGAGCCGCGGGCCCACTCGGTGGTGTTGATCTTCTCGTACTCCTCGGCGAAACCGCCGAGGCCGCTGATGTCCATCACCGGGTCGGTGACGGGCCTCGAGAACGTCAGGGTGAACTGGCCCGTCGAGCCGCACAGCCCCTGGAAGTTCTGGTGCGCGGGCGAGCCGAGGGGGCCGTTGCAGTTCGAGGCGTTGCTCAGCAGGCCGAGGCCGGGAAGGGAGGCCGGCGTCGGCGCGCCCGTGAACATCGCGGGCGTCGCGTTCTTCGTACCGTGGTTGGTGCTGTTCGCGATGTAGTTGGAGCCCGCCACCTGTCCGGAACCGGGGGTGTAGTCGGCCGTGACCGTCACCGCTCCGGTGCTGAGCGGGATCGTTGTCGTGGCCTTCTTCGTCGCTGTGTTGCGGAAGCTCTCGTTGGTGACGGTCGTGCCGGCGGAGCCCGGGTTCACCAGTGTCCAAGCGTTGTTGAACACGTATTCCGGTTCGGCGGCGGCCGCGGTGACGGGTGCGGCCAGCGGGACCGCGACGGCCCCGGCGAACGCCAGGGCCGTTGTCACCACCAATGAGACTCCAGCCCGGATAGGCTTGCGAGCCATCATCATCCCTTCTTGAGGCATCTCTCTACCTGCGAGGAAACCCTTGACGAGCAATCAGAAGGGAGAGTAGCGACTCCACGACATTCGCGATGGGCGCGAGCTGTAACCCCAAAGGGTGCATCTTGACTACGTCCCGCAATGACGCGAAGAACATTCGAACCAGGCTTCATGTTTATCGTTTTCCATGCCTCCCACCTGCCACTTCGCCGCTACTGACCTCGGCGACCCCGACGCCGGAGCAGCGGGTGGTGACGCCAGGTCGAGCACTTGACCCCGCATCCGTCATTCCAACGAGGGAATTCCTCTCGTGGCAGGGTCTCCCGGACTGTTCGGTGACCGTGTTCGCGCAACCGGCCTCAGCGCGGGCGCGCGCAGGAGGCACCGGTACAGCCTGCACTACTCGGATTTTCCCGTTGGCGTCATTTCGGCCGGACCTGGAGAACTCTAATTTCTTCCCCACAGGAAGTTCTCACCGAAAACCCGGAAACTCTCAGTGGAGTGAACATGCGCACGACTTCTCGTCTCATCGCCACCATCGCGCTCGGCGTCGGCCTGTCGGCCGGACTGCTCGCGCCCGCCGCGTTCGCGCAGTCCTCGCAGGAGGCCGTGACGCACAGCGCCAGCTCGTGCGACGGCGCGAAGGAGTCGGCGCGGTACCTGCTCAAGGCGTTCGGGCGGATCACCGGCTCGAACGACCTGCAGTACCTCACCGCCGAGGTGCAGAAGATCAGGGACGCGGCCACGCAGCCCGCCGC
>NZ_JBHXCW010000302.1:0-8297 GCF_042725365.1 Lentzea sp. NPDC060358
GTGCGGCTCGCGCCGCACGAGTCCCGCCTTCTCCATCTTGCCGATCTGGTAGGTCAGCGAGCTCTTCGAGACCACCACGCGCCGGGCGAGCTCGGTCATCCGCATGCGGTTGCCGGGCTGTTCGGACAGCACGACCAGCACGTTGTACTGCGCGTGCGAGAGACCCGCGTCGCGCTGCAACTGCTGTTCGATCTGTCTCTCGAGGAGGTGGTACGCCTGGACGAAGTGGTGCCAGGCGTTCCCCTCCTCCTCGGAGAGCCACGGCGCGTTTCCCATGGTCGGCAGGTTAGTTGGTGACGGGTCAGATGCCCGGCTCTTCGCCGCGCTTGACCACCGGTTCGGACTCGACCTCGCTCGTGCCCCTCTTCGCGAGCACCGAGTTCCTCCTGCTGTAGGCGAAGTAGACGACCACGCCGAGCGCCATCCAGATGAGGAACCGGACCCAGGTGAGCGCGGTCAGGTTCAGCATCAGCCACAGGCAGGCGAGGATCGCGAGGATCGGCACCAGCGGCACGAGCGGCACGCGGAAGCCGCGCGACAGGTCGGGACGCGTCTTGCGCAGCACGATCACACCCGCCGAGACGAGGATGAACGCGAACAGCGTGCCGACGTTCACCATCTCCTCGAGCTTGCCCGCCGGGAAGAAGCCCGCGGCGATCGAGACCAGCACGCCGATGATGATCGTGATGCGCGTGGGGGTGCCGTGGCTGCCGGTCTTCGCGAGACCGCGCGGCAGCAGCCCGTCGCGCGACATCGCGAACAGCACCCGGCTCTGGCCGAGCATCAGCACCATGACGACGGTCGTCAGACCGGCGAGCGCGCCGACCGAGATCACCGTCGCGGCCCAGTCGACCCCGTTGTCCCGGAACGCGCTCGCGAGCGTCGCGCGCGTGCCGTCCGGCTGGGTGGCGAGCTTCTGGTAGGGCACCATGCCGGTGATCACCAGCGTGACGGCGACGTAGAGCACCGTGACGATCGCCAGCGACCCGAGGATGCCCCTGGGCACCGCCTTCTGCGGGTTCTTGGTCTCCTCCGCCGTGGTCGCCACGACGTCGAACCCGATGAACGCGAAGAACACGATGCTGGCCGCCGCGAGCATGCCGAGCACGCCGTAGGTGCTGCCCGAGTAGCCGGTGATCAACGAGAACAGCGACTGCTCGATCCCGGTGTGCGCGGCGGGGCCGGCCTCCGCGGCGGGCGGGATGAACGGGCTGTAGTTCTCGGCCTTGACGTAGGAGATGCCGAGCACGATGACGAGCAGCACCACCGCGACCTTGATGGCCGTGATGACCGCGCTGACCCGCGAGCTCAGCTTGGTGCCGACGACCAGCAGCACCGTGAGCACCGCGACGAGCAGCACCGCGCCCCAGTCGAACTTGAGCCCGTCCCCGACCTCGGTCTTCACGTCGAGCCCGAAGAGCCCGAGCGTGGTCTGCAGGTAGGCCGACCACCCCTTCGCCACCGCCGCGGACCCGACGGCGAACTCCAGCACCAGGTCCCAGCCGATGATCCACGCGGCGAACTCGCCGAACGTCGCGTAGGAGAACGTGTAGGCGCTACCGGCGACCGGCACCGTCGACGCGAACTCGGCGTAGCACAACGCCGCCAGCGCGCAGGCGATCGCCGCGAGCACGAAGCTCAGCGAGACCGACGGCCCGGCGATGTTGCCCGCGGTGCTGGCCGTGAGGGTGAAGATGCCGGCGCCGATGACCACGGCGACACCGAAGACCGTGAGGTCCCAGGCCGTCAGGTCCTTGCGGAGCTTGGTGTCCGGCTCGTCCGTGTCCGCGATGGACTGCTCGATCGTCTTGGTGCGCCACAACCCGTTCCCCGGCACGGTGCATTCCTCCTCGATGGAAACCGATTCGGCCCACCCTAGAGGTATCCAGCAGGTGAGACGGGTTAAGCACCGGACCGGCAAGCTTGTCCGGTGTTTTGTCTCGAAACGTGATGTGCGACGCCCCGGGGAAAGACCCCCGGGAACGACGAAGCCGCCCCGGCGCACGGCCGGGACGGCTTCGGGGAAGGCCGGGGACTCAGGCGTTGGCCACCGCGGACCGGTCCAGGTCGGGCTCCAGGTAGATCAGCCGGGCGTGCGGCACCTTGTTCCGCACCCGCTGCTCGGCGTCGTTGATCGCCTGCGCCACCTCGTCCAGCGGCAGCTGCGGCTCCAGTGCGATCTTCGCCGCGACCAGCAGCTCCTCCGGGCCGATGTACTGGGTCTTGATGTGGATGACCCGCTGCACCTTGCCGGCGGCCAGCTCGTCGCAGATCACGTCGAGGTCCTTGTCCGACGCGCCCTCACCGATCAGCAGCGACTTCATCTCGATGATCAGGATGATCGCGATGACGCCGAGCAGCAGGCCGATGGCGATGGTGCCCAGGGCGTCGAACACCGGGTCGCCGGTCAGCGTCGCGAGGCCGACACCGATCAGCGCGAGGACCAGACCGATCAGCGCGCCCGCGTCCTCGAGCAGCACGACCGGCAGCTCCGGGGTGCGGGAGTTGCGGATGAACTGCCACCAGGTGGCGTCGCCCTTGATGAGCTTCGACTCGCGGATCGCGGTCATGAAGCTGTAGGTCTCGAGGCCGATCGCGACCAGGAGGATCGCCACGGCGACGATCGGGCTGGTGAGCGGCTCCGGGTGCTGCAGCTTGTGGATTCCCTCGTAGAGCGCGAAGACCGAGCCGAGGGTGAAGAGCATCAGGGCCACGACGAACGACCAGAAGTACCGGTCGCGGCCGTAGCCGAACGGGTGCAGCCTGTTCGCCTTGCGCTTGGCCGTCTTCTGGCCGAGCAGCAACAGGCCCTGGTTCGACGTGTCGGCGAGCGAGTGCACCGACTCGGCGAGCATCGACGACGAGCCGGTGATCACGAATCCGACGAACTTGGCCACCGCGATACCGGCGTTCGCCAGTAGCGCTGCGATGATGGCCTTGGTTCCGCCCCCTGCTGACACGCCTGTCTCCTCGCTGCACCCGGTTCCGGCCAGGACGAAGTCCTGTTTGTCCGGTCGGGAACCCTAGTCGCTCCCGGCCGTCGCGCGGAAAAGTTGAGCGGATTCAACACCATCCGGTCGCACGAGCACCGCCGGGTCCGACGCGGGCAGCCAGACGGCCTGCCCGCGACCCAGCCGCAACTCGTCTCCGCGCGCGTTGGTGAGTACCGCGGCGCCGTCCGTGCAAATCATGATTTGCGGACCTTCGTGGTCGATCCGCGTCTCCGCGGCCACGTCGAGGCGCGACAGCTCGAACTCCGGCGCGGGCGTGCGGTAGACGCGGACGCCCGGCTGGACCTCCTCGCCGTGCAGCACCTCCATGTCACCGCAGGTGAAGTCGAGCACGCGCAGCAGCTCGGGCACGTCGACGTGCTTCGGGGTGAGGCCGCAGCGCAGGACGTTGTCCGAGTTGGCGAGGATCTCGATGCCCGTGCCGCGCAGGTAGGCGTGCAGGTTGCCGGCGGGCAGGTGGATCGCCTCGCCGGGCTGCAGCACGATCCGGTTGAGCAGCAGCGCCGCGAGCACGCCCGCGTCGCCGGGGTAGGACTCGCCCAGCTCCAGGATCGTGCGGCACTCCAGGTCGAACTCACCGTGCTCCTTCACGTGCAGCACGCACGCGTCGAGGACCTGCGGCAGCAGCACCGACAGCGATGTCTGCGGCAGCGTGATCAGCATCGTGAACAGCGCGCGCAGGCCGGACGAGTCGGGCTGGGCGACCAGCATCTCGGTGTACGGCGACAGCGCGGGGGCGTCCAGCGTGCGCAGGAACGAGACCGTGCGGCCGGGTGCCCGGAAGCCCGCGAGGGCGTGGAACTCGGTGAGCGCGCAGATCAGTTCCGGCTTGGCGGCCGGGTCCTTGTAGTTGCGCACGGCGGCATCGAGCGGCACCGCGCGCTTCTCCTCGGCCGCGTAGCCCTCGGCGGCCTGGGAGGCCGACGGGTGCGCCTGCAGGCTCAGCGCCTCCTCGGCGGCGAGCACCTTGAGCAGGAACGGGAGCCTGCTGCCCCACCGCCGCGCGAGGTTCGGGCCGAGCTGACCCGCGGGGTCCGCGGCCAGCAGGTCGACCAGCGAGCGGTGGGCGCCGTCCGCGCCGGTCACGCGGGACGGGTCGCCGGGGTGGGCGCCCATCCACAGCTCTGCCTCGGGATGGGGTGCGGGCACCTCCTTCCCGAGCAGCTCTGCGATGGCCGTGCGTGATCCCCACGCGTACGGCCTCACCGCGTTGTGCAGCAGGTCCACTTCTGAGTCAGCTCCCCAATCAGTACGGGTTGCCGCCGAGCGATCCGGCGGCGAGCCCGAGGTACAGCGCGGCCAGTTCGAAGCGCAGCGCGAGCAGCGCGGCGCTGACCGCGTCGCCTCCCGCCACCTCGACGGCCGGCTCCAGCACGTCTGCTCCCGGCAGGGTGTCCTCGGCGGCGCGGCGCAGCGCCTCCGCCGCGGGGCCCTGGCGCACGGCCAGCAGCAGCACGCGCACGAGTCCGCTGCCCGGCTCGTCGTCCGGGTCGGCGAAGAGGTCGGCACCGGAGGTCCCGGTCACCGCGCGGCGGTGCAGGACCGGGCGGGTCAGCGCCTGCGGGTACCCGGCGACGTCCGAGGAGATCCCGGCGAACGCCGCCAGCGCGTTCGCGCCGTGCACGCCGACCGACGTGGCGACCTCGTCGAGGCCCCACAGCAGCGGCGTGCGGTCGGCGACGCGCAGCGCCAGCGACTTCGCCGGGTTCACGAACGACTCGTGCACCGGGTGGTCGCGCTCGGCCTCGCGGTCGAGCTCGTCCGCGATCAGCCCCACGTCGGCCTTGAGCAGGCCGAGCGCGTTCAGCACCGTGATCCACGCGGCGAGCGCGCGGTGGAAGCTGAAGCCGGGCGGCACGTCGATGCGCGGCGGCAGCAGCACCGCGCGCCCGGCGGCGGCCGCGGCGATCGGACCGGAGTCCGGCGCCGTCAGCAACGTCCTGGCGCCCCTGCGCACCGCGCGGTCGATCGACTCGGCGAGCACCCGGTCACCGGGGTCCTCGGTGTGGGCGAGCACCACGTCGAGCGCGCCCACCCACGGCGGCACCTCGTCGGACACCACGACCGGCACCGAGCAGCCGGGACCGAGCAGCGCCACGACCACCCCGGCGACCGCCACCGCGTGGCCGGGCCGGGTGACCAGCACGACCGCGCGGGGGCGGTCGGTGAAGATCCGTTCCACGCCCGCCTCGGCCGCGGCCTCCGCCGTGGCGCGGACCTGGGCCCCCGCCCGCGCGGCAGCGCGCAACCAGCCACCGGTGTCGGTGTCGGCGAGGCGGCTCGAGTCGTCGAGCAGCGTGTCGTCGAGCACCGTGGTCACCCAGCCGAGGGCGGCTCGACCGCCTCGTCCAGCAGCAGCACCGGGATGCCGTCGCGCACCGGGAACGAACGGCCGCACGCCGTGCACGTGAGGAAGTCGGCCTCCGCGTCGGCGGGCGTCCCGGCCCGCAGCGGCGCGTGCTCCGGACACGGGCAGGCGAGGATCTCCAGCAACTGCTCTTCGAGCTTGACGACCACTTCTGTTCTCTCCTCAGGCCCGCACGATCGCGAGGACCTCGTCGCTGAGCGCGGCGACGGCCTCGGGGGTGGCGGCTTCGACGTTCAGGCGCAGCAGCGGCTCGGTGTTCGAGGCCCGCAGGTTGAACCACGACCCGTCCGCCAGCTGCACGGTGAGACCGTCCAGCTCGTCGATCGTGACGCCGTCCTTGCTGCCGTAGGCGTCCTTGATCGCGGCGATCCGCCCCGCCTGGTCCTGCACGGTGGAGTTGATCTCACCGGAGGCGGCGTAGCGGTTGTAGACCGAGGTCAGGGCCGACAGCGGGCCGTCCTGCTCACCGAGCGCGGCCAGCACGTGCAGCGCGGCCAGCATGCCGGTGTCGGCACGCCAGAAGTCGCGGAAGTAGTAGTGCGCGGAGTGCTCGCCGCCGAAGATGGCGCCGGTGCGGGCCATCTCCTCCTTGATGAACGAGTGGCCGACGCGCGTGCGCACGGGCTTGCCGCCGTGCTCCTGCACGATCTCCGGCACCGCGTGCGACGTGATCAGGTTGTGGATGATCGTGCCGCCGGGGTCCTTCGCGAGCTCGCGCACGGCCACCAGCGCGGTGATCGCGGACGGGCTGACCGGGTCGCCGTTCTCGTCGACGACGAAGCAGCGGTCGGCGTCGCCGTCGAACGCGACACCGGCGTCCGCGCCCTCGGCCTTGGTACGGGCCTGGAGGTCGACGATGTTCTTCGGGTCGAGCGGGTTCGCCTCGTGGTTCGGGAAGCTGCCGTCGAGCTCGAAGTACATCGGGACCACCTCGATGGGCAGACCCTCGAAGACCTGCGGCACGGTGTAGCCACCCATGCCGTTGCCCGCGTCCACCACGATCTTGAGCGGGCGGATGCTCTTCAGGTCGACCAGCTCGTTGAGGTAGGCCGCGTAGTCGACGAGCATGTTCCGCTCCTCGAACGTGCCCTCCTCGACGCCCTCGGCGTCGGGGACCTGGTTCTCGGCGTCCTGGCGGATCTGCGCGAGACCGGTGTCCTGCCCGACCGGCGAGGCGCCCGCGCGGCACATCTTGATGCCGTTGTACTGCGCCGGGTTGTGGCTCGCGGTGAACATGGCACCCGGCAGGTCGAGCTTGCCGGACGCGAAGTACAGCATGTCCGTGCTGGCCAGGCCGATGCTGATCACGTTGACGCCCTGCGCCTGAGCACCAGCGGCGAAGGCCCTGGAGAGCTCGGGCGACGAGTCGCGCATGTCGTGGCCGATCACGATCGCCGGTCCACCGACCAGCCGCGCGAAAGCCGCGCCGAAGTCGCGCACTACGCCGGCGTCCAGCTGCTCGCCGACCACCCCACGGATGTCGTACGCCTTGACGATGCCGGACAGGTCACGCACGCCGCACACTCCCGAAACTCGCTCTTGACGGCCACTGCCCAGGCAGCCTACCGGCGAGCGGATCAGAGGTGCGTGTGGTCAGTCAGTCCTCGTGCGGATCGGGCAACACGCGCAGGTGACCGCGCCGCTGGGTCCCGGCGGGCACGTCGGGCAGCTTGGGGCTCACATCGGCACGCCCAGCCTCCCTCACCGCCTCGGCCAACGCCGTCAGATCATCAACACTCGGCTCTGGCACCGCGAACTCACCCTGGTGCCTCACGACCTCCCAGCCACGCGGCGCCGTGAGCCGCAAGGCGTGCTCCTCGCACAGGTCGTAGCTGTGCGGTTCGGAGTACGTGGCAAGCGGTCCGACGACTGCGGTGGAGTCCGCATAGGCGTAGGTGAGCGTGGCGACAGCCGGGTTAGCACACCCGGTTCGCGAGCACCGTCTCACGCTCCGCACGATCGGGGACGATAGCGCGTCCACGCGAGGCTGTGTGTGAGGCACGCTGTGTTTAGTCGTCGGGGGCAGCAACTAGGCTGCTCTGTTGTGGTGATGGCACGGGGTTCACGGCGGCAGGACTCGCCGCGTCGACGCAACCGCGACCGACACGGCCGAGGGCTGCGCGGTCCGCTCTACCCGGCCACCCTCCCCGCGGCCCGCTCGAGGGCAGAACGCTTCGACGCCCTGGTCATCGAGGCCCTGGAACCCATCGAGGCCCGCTGGCGCACCGAGCTGACCCAGCTGGACGTGGCCGTGGACGACGTCCCGGACGTGCAGGTGGAAGGCGAGGACGGCGTGGTGGAGGACGGCAACGTCCCCCTGGCCCGCCTCCTCCCGGCAGGCGACGACCACCGTTCCCGAATCGTTCTCTACCGCCGCCCCCTGGAGGCCCGCGCGAAGGACGGCGCGGACCTGGCGGACCTGGTGCACGACGTCCTGGTGGAACAGGTGGCGAACTACCTCGGCCTGGACCCGGACGTGATCGACGAGGGCTGAGGCCTGAGACGCCTCTCACACCCCAACGGCACCACACCCCGCAGCAGAGCACGCTGCCGCAGGGGTCCCCTCGATTTTCAGCTCCCCCGCAACCCAACGTACAGACGGGGTCTGACAGTCCCGCGAAGCCGAAGGCGAGCCGACAGGGCGAAGCCGAAGGCGAGCCAGCGATGGCGAAGCCGAGCACACCCCCGCGAAGGCGAAGCCGAGCAGTCCGGTCTGAAACGAAGGTTCCGGTGGCTCCCCGTCACGAGTCGTGCCGGATGCTCTGCTGCACCTGAGGAGGGGTGTCAACCCGGCACGCTTTTCGCCGGGTTGACACCCCTACCTCGTTGCAGCGAGGGCTGTGGCGCGACTCGTGACGGGGCACCCACCGCTGAGAGCTGCGCTCAAAAGCAAAAGCAAGCTCGCTTTCGGCTTCGCT
>NZ_JBHXCW010000303.1:0-8148 GCF_042725365.1 Lentzea sp. NPDC060358
CGCCGAAATCGGCGAAGCCCATTTCGGCGTGAGCGAGTCGGCCGGACGACCGGCTTCCCGGCGAACTCGCCGTCCCGCCGGAGGCGGGACAGAAAACTCACCCGTTGCCGTTGCAGGCGACGTAGGTCGGCGAGTGGTCGTCCGTGAAGATCTCGAGCGGGCCGTTCCACTGCCACGGCGCGACGCAGGTGTTGTTGAGCACGCTGATGTCGGAGTCACCGGCACCGTTGTTGTCGTTGCACGCGGCGTAGCCGGGGGCGTGGTCCTCGTGCAGCAGGGACAGCGGCCCGTTCCACTGCCACGGCGCGGCGCAGAGGTTGTCGGCGACGCTGATGCCGCCGTCGCGGTCGTGCGCACCGGCGGAGGCGGGCGCCGCCGCGGCGAGCAGGGCACCACCGATCACGGCGGTCGCGAAGAGCGTCTTCTTGATCATGAAGACCTCATCGGCCGACACCCGTTCGTGCTTGACGAACGTCACCTCATGAGCTGGACAACGTCACACCGGCAGGGTACGGGCGGCCCATTCGCCGTGCGGGACGAGCTGCGCCGTGCGAACGTCGTCCGTTCCGCGTTCGAGGCGGATCAGCAGGTGGTCGTCGTTGAGGCGTTCCGCCACGCCCTCGCCCCACTCGACGGCGACGACCGCGTCGACCAGGTCGGTGTCGAGGTCGAGGTCGTCGAGCTCGTCGAGCTGACCGCCCAGCCGGTAGGCGTCGACGTGCACGAGCCGGATCCCGCGGCCGTCCTCGGCGGGCTCGTGGACGCGTGCGACGACGAACGTCGGCGAGGACACCCTGCCCTGCACGCCCAGGCCCCGCGCGAGACCGCGCACGAACGCCGTCTTGCCCGCGCCCAGCGGCCCCGCGAGCAGCAGCAGGTCGCCCGCGCGCACGACCTCGCCCAGCCTGCGGCCGAACTCCTCGGTGTCCTCCACCAGGGGCAGTTCGACGGTCTTCACGCTCGCCGCCACCACTTCTTCCGGTTCTCCCCGCGATCGGTCGCGCAGCGTTCGACGAGCGCGACCAGGTGGTCGTTGACGAGGTCAGCCTGCTCCATCATCACCATGTGCCCGGCACCGGGGGCCCGCACGAGCGTGGCGTGCGGCATCTCCTCGGCCATCCGCTCGGCGTGCGAGAACGGCGTGAGCTTGTCCGCGTCGCCGCTCAGGATCAGCACCTCGCAGTGCCGCAGACCGGCCAGCGCCTTGTAGCGGTCGTGGGTGCCGAGGGTCTCCAGGAACTCGGTGAGCACCTTCACCGTCGTCCCGTTGATCATCTGCTCCATCAGGTCCACGAGGGACGGCGCGACCTTGCGGTCGCCGAACGCGCCCATGCGGATGCCGCTCCAGGTGAGGCTCTTCGCGCTCTTGCGCACCCACTCGACCAGTCCCGGCTGCACGCCGGCGAGCCGGCCGACGCCGAGCGTCACCGGGTTGTAGCGCGACAGCACGGACTTCGGCAGCCCCGCGCCGCCGACGGCTCCGGCGGCCGTGCCGATCAACGCGACGCCGCGCACCCGGTCCTCGAAGAGCTCCGGGTGCTTCTCGGCCAGCGCCATGATCGTCATGCCGCCCATGGAGTGCCCGACGAGCACGAGCGGTCCCTCGGGGGCCACCGCCCGGATCACCGAGTCGAGGTCGAGCGCGAGCTGGTCGATCGTGCTGTTCTCGGCCGTCGACCGGCCGGACCGGCCGTGGCTGCGCTGGTCGTAGAGCACCTGCTCGACGCGCGGGTCGAGCAGTTCGGCGAGATCGCGGCGCTGGAAGTGCCAGCAGCGGCGGTCGAGCGCGAACCCGTGCACCAGCACGACGGTGATGTCCGGCTCGCCGCCGTCGGCGGGGTCGACCTCCTCGACGGAGATCGGCACGCCGTCCTCCGCGGCCACCGTCGACTCGCGGTCGGGCCGCAGCAGCCCGAGCGGTTCCTCGGCGAGGCTGTCGGACGCGGTCTTGCGCTCGTGCGACACCTTCGCGGTCTGCGCCACGGCGGCACCGGCGACGACGGCGCCGACCGCGCCACCGACCCACCCGACGACCTTCCACACCGGTTTCACGTGTAGATCCTCCGCACCCGCGGCCGGTACATCCCGCAGACGATCTCGTAGTCGATCGTCCCGGTCAGCTCCGCCCACTCCGTCGCCGTCGGCTCCCCCCGGCTCCCGTCGCCGAACAGCAGGACCTCCGCGCCCTCCGCGACCTCGTCGTCCCCGCAGTCCACGACCACCTGGTCCATGCAGACACGGCCGACCACCGGGCGGCGCTTCCCGTGCAGGAGCACCTCCATCCGGCCGGAGAGCGCCCTCGGGACACCGTCCGCGTACCCCGCCGGCACCAGTGCCAGCGTCGTGTCCTGCTGCGCGGTCCACGTCATCCCGTAGGAGACGGACTCCCCCGCGGGGATGCGTTTCGCGAGCGCCACCCGCGACCGGAAGCTCATGACGGGCCGCAGGTCGTGGTCCGTCGGCACGGGGTTGAGCCCGTACATCGCGATGCCGGGCCGGACGAGGTCGAAGTGCAGGTCGGGCCTGGTCAGCAGCGCCGCGGAGTTCGCGATGTGTCGCAACGGGTCGAGCCCGGCGGCCCGCGCGACCTCGTAGGCGTCGTCGAACCGCTTGGCCTGCAGGTCGATGGACGGGTCGCCGATCTCGTCCGCGGACGCGAGGTGCGACCAGATGGCGACTACCTCGTGCCGGCGCGCCCGCTCGACGAGCTCCGGCCAGTCGTGCGGCTGGCAGCCGTTGCGGCTCAGCCCGGTGTCGATCTTCAGGTGCAGCCGCGGCCGCGCGTCGGCCTCCGCGGCCGCCGCCTCGATCCGCCGCAGGTCCGAGAGCGAGGAGACGCCCATGTCGACGTCGGCGGCGATGCCGGCGGCAAGGTCCTCGTCCGGCGCGTCGAGCCAGGCGAGGATCGGCGCCCGGATGCGCGCCTGTCGCAGCACCAGCGCCTCCTGCGTGGAGCAGGAACCGAGCCAGGTCGCCCCCGCCTCGAGCGCGGCGCGGGCAACCTCCACCGCGCCGTGGCCGTAGCCGTCCGCCTTGACGACGGCCATCGTCTCCGAGGACGGGGCGAGGCCGGCGAGCAGGGCGACGTTGTGCCGCAGCGCGCCTAGGTCGACGACAACTTCTGAACGGGCCATAACCTGTTCATCGTTCCACAACAGCCCCGAACAGGGACTATGGCGCAACTCGCACCGACGGGCGGGTTTCGCCGAACGCGTAGACCGTCGCCCCCCCCCGCGGTGACTTAGCTACCCGTGACGGCGCGGATCGCGTCGGAGATCCCGCTCATCAGCCCCGAGGCGGGCACCGGGGCGCCGTCCGCGGCCAGTTCCGCCGCCAGGACGTGCATGTGCGCGGCATAGCCGGCCGCCAGGAACGGGTCCAGGCCGCTCGCCAGCAGCGCGCCGACGATCCCCGACAGCACGTCACCCGATCCGGCGGTCGCGGGCCACGACGAGGTCGCCGAGTTCACCAGCGCCCGTCCGTCCGGCGCCGCCACGACGGTCCGGTGGCCCTTCAGCAGCACCACGGCGTTGAAGCGCCGTGCCGCCTTGCGCGCGGCCGCCACGCGGTCGGGGCCGACCGGGCCGGCCAGCCGTTCGAACTCGCGGTCGTGCGGGGTCAGCACCAGCGCCGAGTCCGGGTCGCGGGCGTCCCACAGCGACGGGTTCGAGGCGAGCAACGTGATGGCGTCCGCGTCGGCGACCACCGGGACGTTGGCGTCCAGCACGAACTTCAGGACTTCGGCCGACGAGGTCCCGGTGCCCATGCCGGGGCCGACGACCCAGGCCTGGACGCGGCCGGCGTCGGTGATCGAACCCGTGCAGACGGTCTCGGGCCAGCGGGCGCGGATCGCGTCCGCGGCGGGGCCCGCGTAGCGGACCATGCCCGAGGTCGCCAGCACGGCGGCGCCGGTCGAGAGCACCGCGGCGCCGGGGTAGGTCGAGCTGCCGGCGGCCACGCCCGTGACGCCCTGGGTGTACTTGTCGTCGGCGGGGCCCGGCAGCGGCCAGGCGATGTCGGAGCGGTCCAGCAGCACGAAGTCCGGATCGGACGGCCGCAGGCCGATGTCGACCAGGTGCACCTCGCCGCAGTCGGCCAGCGCGTGCACCGGCTTCAGGCAGCCGAACGTGACGGTGGTGTGCGCCTGCACGTGCGGGCCGGAGATCTCACCGGTGTCCGGGTCGATGCCGGACGGCAGGTCCACGGCGAGGACCGGAGCCGTCACGGTCTCGACGAGCGCGGCCGCGTCCGGGCGCAGCGGGCCCCGCGCGGACAGGCCGACGATGCCGTCGACGACGAGGTCCGGGGTGCCGACGGACGAGACGATCCGCCCACCGGCGCGGCGGAACGCGGCCAGTCCCCCGGCGTGCGCCTTGTCCGGGTTCAGCAGCACCGCGGACACCGCGACCCCGCGGCGGCGCAGGAAGTAGCCGGCCCACAGCGCGTCGCCGCCGTTGTTGCCCGCACCCACGAGCAACGTCACGCGGCGACGCCCGGCCAGGAGCCGGAGGGCGTGGGTGGCCACACCGAACGCGGCCTTGCGCATCAGCGAGCCCGGCGGGACGACCGCCATGAGCTCCTCTTCAGCGGACTTGACGCGTTCGGTGTGCCAGACGCCTCTCACTCACTCGACGGTAACGGACTTCGCGAGGTTGCGAGGCTTGTCCACGTCGTAGCCGCGGGCGGTCGCGATCTCGGCCGCGAGCACCTGCAGCGGGATGGTCGAGATCAGCGGCTGCAGCAGCGTCGGCACGGCCGGGATCTCGATCAGGTGGTCGGCGAACGGGCGCACGGTCTCGTCGCCCTCCTCGGCGATCACGATCGTGCGGGCACCGCGGGCCTGGATCTCGCTGATGTTCGACACCAGCTTCGAGTGCAGGACGGCGCGGCCCTTCGGCGACGGCATGACCACGACGACCGGGAGGTTCTCCTCGATCAGCGCGATCGGGCCGTGCTTGAGCTCGCCCGCCGCGAAGCCCTCGGCGTGCATGTAGGCGAGCTCCTTGAGCTTGAGCGCGCCCTCGAGGGCCACCGGGTAGCCGACGTGGCGGCCGAGGAACAGCACGGCCTTCGAGTCGGCCAGCTCCCGGCCCAGGGCCTTGACCTGGTCGATGGTGCCGAGCACGCGCTGCACGGCCTCGGGCATGGCCTCGAGCTCGTGGAACTCGCGGGCGACCTCGTCCGGGTACTTCGTGCCGCGCGCCTGCGCGAGGGCCAGGCCCACCAGGTAGTTCGCGGCGATCTGGGCGAGGAACGCCTTCGTCGACGCGACCCCGATCTCCGGGCCGGCGTGCGTGTAGAGCACGGCGTCGGACTCGCGCGGGATCTGCGCGCCGTTGGTGTTGCAGACGGCCAGCACGCGGGCCTTCTGCGCGCGGGCGTGGCGCACGGCCTCCAGCGTGTCCGCGGTCTCGCCGGACTGCGACACGGCGACGACGAGCGTGTCGCGGTCGAGCACCGGGTCGCGGTAGCGGAACTCGGAGGCGAGCTCGACCTCGACGGGCAGGCGGGTCCAGTGCTCGATCGCGTACTTCGCGACGAGACCGGAGTGGTAGGCCGAGCCGCAGGCGACGACGAAGACCTTGTCGACATCGCGCAGGTCCTGGTCGGACAGGCGCTGCTCGTCGAGGACGATCCGGCCGTTCGCGAAGTGGCCGCGCAGCGTGTTGGCGAGCGCCTCCGGCTGCTCCTCGATCTCCTTGAGCATGAAGTACTCGTGGCCGCCCTTCTCGGCGGCGCTGAGGTCCCAGTTGACCGTGAACGGCTTGGCCTCGGCGGGCTCGCCGTCGAAGTCCAGCACCTGGTAGCCGTCGCGGGTCAGCACGACCATCTGGTCCTGGCCCAGCTCGACGGCTTCCTTGGTGTGCGCGATGAACGCGGCGACGTCGCTCGCGACGAAGTACTCGTTCTCGCCGACCCCGACGACCAGCGGCGAGTTGCGGCGCGCGGCGACGACCTGGTCCGGCTCGTCGGCGTGCGTGATCACGAGCGTGAACGCGCCCTCGAGCCGGCGGGCGACCTTGCGCACGCTGGCGGGCAGGTCGCCCTTCGTGTCGCCGTCGGCGTAGGCGAACGCCACGAGGTGCGCGACCGTCTCGCTGTCGGTGTCGGACGCCATCTCGACGCCGAGGCCCTCGAGCTCGGTGCGCAGGGCGATGAAGTTCTCGATGATGCCGTTGTGCACCACGGCGACGCGGCTGGACGCGTCGCGGTGCGGGTGCGAGTTCCTGTCGATCGGCGCGCCGTGCGTCGCCCACCGCGTGTGGCCCATGCCGACGGTGCCCGCGAAGCTGTCGCGGCCCACCTCGTCGAGCCTCGCCTCCAGGTTCTGCAGGCGACCCGCCTTGCGTTCGACGGCGAGGTCGTCGCCCGCCACGACCGCGACGCCTGCCGAGTCGTAACCCCGGTACTCGAGCCGCCTCAGCCCGTCCAGCACGACGTCCAGCGCCGACTGGTGACCCACGTATCCCACGATTCCGCACACGCAAAACAGACTAGCTAGACCACGCCGCTAACCCTAATGAGTGAGAGTGGTACATCACCGCAGGTCAGCGACACATGTGGTGTAGACCAATCTCAGGTGTGGTCCCGGCGACGGGATCGACTACGGTTCACCCATGGCTCGCCGCGTGATCACGCTGACCGCGAAACAGGCCCTCGAGCAGCTCAGCAGGCCCGGTCCGCACCCCGTGCTGCGCGGCGACCTCGCGCTCGTCGGCCTGCCGGGAGTGGTGTTCACGCCGCGGACCGGTCTCGGGCTGCCCGCCGTCGCGTTCGGGCACGGCTGGATGCAGCCGGTTCGCCGCTACCACGGCCTTTTGCGGCACCTGGCGTCGTGGGGCCTGGTCGCCGCCGCGCCCGCCGTCGAACGCGGGCCGCTGCTGTCGTCGCGGGTGCTCGCCGCGAACCTCCTGACCACGCTCGACGTCTGCACCGGGGTCCGGCTGGGCGAGGGCGAGATCAGCGTCGACCCGGCCAAGCTCGCGCTCGCCGGGCACTCGATGGGTGGCGGCGCCGCGGTGCTGGCCGCGTCCTCAAAGGACAGCATCCGCGCCGTTGTGACTTTGGCCGCAACGGAGACGCGCCCGTCCGCCCTCGACGCGGCCCGCGAGGTCCGCGCGCCCGGCCTGCACCTCGCGGCGGGCGAGGACCGCATCGCGCCGCCCGTCGGCCACTCCGAGGCGATCGCCCAGGCGTGGGGCGGACCGGTGCAGTTCCGGTTGCTGCCCAGGGCTTCGCACCTCGGCTTCACCGAGGGCAGGCACTGGAGCGAGCTCATGCTCGACGGCAGCTCCGAGCGCGGGTCGCACAAGCTCGGCCGCGCGTTCGTGACGGCGTTCCTGCTGCGCGTGCTGACCGGTGAACGCGCCTACGACGACCTGCTCGACAGCGACCTGAAGTCCGCGACCCTCGTCTTCCAGCGGGAAGCGCTGCGCACCCGCTAGGTTGCTCGGCGTGATGCCGGGAGCGCAGAACCAGGGCTGGCACCAGAACCAGCCGCAGCAGCAGTGGGGTCCGCCGCCGACCCAGCCGAGGGGCGGCAGCTTCGGGATGGCCGTCGCGGTCGCGGCCGGCGCCGTCGGCGTCGCCGTGTTCTGGGTCGTCCTCGGGCTGAAGGGCCTGCTCGGGAGGCGACTGCACGAGGTCGACCCGGAGGGCACCGCGGCACGGCTCGCGAAGACGGGCGGCAACGGCGACCTGCTGGTGCCGCTGGGCGTCGCGGGCAACGTCCTCGACCTGCTCACCGCGGTGGCGCTGATAGCGGGCGCGCTGCTGATCGTGCTGCGCAAGGTGCCCGGTGCGTTCGTCGTCGCCGGCTCCGCCGTCTTGGCGCTGCTCGCCCTGGCGTGCCGGATCGTCTACTACCTGCAGCTCGACTGGAGCACGCCGACCGAGCCGTACATCGCGGCCGCGCTCACGGTCGTCGTCGGCGTGCTGGCCATCCTGCCGCCGGTGACCAAGGCCCTGCAGCCCGCCGCTCAGGCGCAGACCGGCTACCCGCAGGGTGTGCACCCCCCGACGGGCGGGCAGCAGTTCCCGCCGCAGCAGTACCCCCAGCAGCAGCCGCCGCCGGGCTACGGACCGCCGCAGGGGCCGCCGCCTCCCGGCTACGGACCGCCGCGCTAGCCAGCGGAACGCCCCCGGGGT
>NZ_JBHXCW010000304.1:0-8143 GCF_042725365.1 Lentzea sp. NPDC060358
GTGTAGGCGCGGTCGGCGGCTACCGCCGCCAGCTGCGGCTCGACCCCGGCGGTGGTGGTCTGCGCCCAGACCACCTCGCCGTTCGGGCGGAAGTTCCACGCCGCGCTGATCCCGAACCTGTCGTACGCCGTGAACACGGTCACGCCGCCCCGGTGGTCGCTGGTCTCACCGGTGCAGTGCTCCCGCACGCACAGCTCCTCGGGCGTCTCCTGGACCAGCCCCGGCGCGTTGACCTGCGTGTAGACGGTCACGTGGGCGCCGTTGCGGGTGAAGCCGACGGTGTTGCCCATGTACTGCATGTCGTCGAACAGACCGGCGGCCTCACCACCCCAGTCGCCCGGCCGGACGTCCTGGGCGCCGCGGAAGATCCGCGGGAACGTCCGCGCCTGGTGCGCGGAGAACCCGTCGGCCTGCTCCTGCAGCTCCGCCTTGGTCTTGTGGACCGGAGTGACGTCCTCCGGCGGCCACGTCGGACCGGGCCGGGCGGACGCCGTGCCCGCCAGTCCGACGAGCGCCAGGCCCGTCAGGACAGCCGCCATCACCTTGTGCATGCGCATGAATCCCCCTGGTGGTTGTTCCGCGTGCACCGGGAGATACGCCGCAAGATCACGAGAGGTTGCACGCCGGCTCACAACCACCCGCGCCGCATCGCCTGCACCCCCGCCTGGAACCGCGTCTGCGCCCCGCACCGGTCCATCAGCTGCCGCACCCGCCGCTGCACCGTCCGCGGCGCCAGCCCCAGCTGCCGTGCGATCGACTCGTCCGTCAGCCCGGCGGCCAGCAGCCCGAGCAGGGAGGGGTCGACGTCGGCCGCCGCCGCGTAGATCCCGCCGGGGCTGAACGGGATGCCCTTGTCCCAGTACAGCTCGAACGTCGAGCGCAGCACGTCCAGCAGCGCCGACGGGCGGATCAGCAGCACCTTGTCGACCACGTCGCCGTTCACAACGGGCAGCACCGCCGCGTGCGTGTCGATCACGGCCAGCTTGAACGGCAGCGTCGGCGTGACGCGGGCGCGTTCGCCGGCCGCCACCAGGTCGATGATCTCCGTGACGCGGCCGGGGATGTCGACGGCCGAGCGGTCGTAGACCACGCGCCACTGCACGTCGCGCAGGCGCGTCTCGTCCTCCAGCGCCACGTGCTGGCCCAGCGGCGTGACGTACGGCGGCTGGTCCAGCACGCAGACCTCCTCCCGCGCGCCGCGCAGCAGGGCGTGCCACAGCTCGCGGACGGCGTCCACTCCGGACACCACCTCGACGAACGCGTTGTCCGCCAGCTCCTCGTCGCGGTTGCGCAGGTAGAGCTCCATCAACGGGCCGACGTCCGCGCGCGCCCGGCGGTGGGCCTCCTCGCGGGCCGCGATCAGCGCCTCCACCGCCAGGTCCGGCGCGACGGCCTGCCACACGTCGCCGGGCAGGTGCCGCACCAGGCCGAGCTCCCGCATCTCCTCCAGCACCCGCGACGAGACGCCGATCTCGTCCGTGGTGCGACTCCCGCCCGTGACCAGCAGCTCGTAGACGGCCGTGAGCTCCGGCGCGACGCCCAGATGTCCGAACACGGCCACATTGTGCGCCATTCGGACCAAGAACCGTGTCGTGAACACGACAGTGTCGCCATTCGGTCTCCGCCAGACCTGTTTCCGCAGGTGTGACGCGACTTACGGTCCCTGCACCTCCGCAGCCGGTTCAGAACCCTGACGCCCTCAACGGCACGCGGAGGCCCTGCGTGGAAGGACCTCACGTGAACAAGATGCGACGCACCAGCGTGTGCGCCGCGGCAGTTTCCGCCGCCGTGCTCAGCGTTGTCGCCCCTCCGGCGACCGCCGCCCCCGCCCAGATCCAGGCCCAGCCGGACTCGACCCAGACCACCCGCCCGTTCGAGCGGCTGATCGTCGGGTACAAGCCGGGCACCGCCGAAGCCTCGTCCGACTCCGCTGCCTCGGACGACGTGCGCGGCAAGGGCAAGTCCGTGCACCGCCGCATGTCGAGCGGCGCCGTCGTCGTCGACCTGGGCGCGAAGACCGCGAACGCCGACAGCACCATCCAGGCGTTCAAGAACGACCCGAAGGTCGCCTACGTCGAACCGGACCTGCTGATGCAGCCGTTCGCCGACCCGAACGACACCGAGTACTCCCGGCAGTGGGACCTGTTCGAGGCCACCGCCGGCATGAACGTGCCCGGCGCGTGGAGCAGCACCACCGGCGCGGGCGTGACCGTCGCGGTCATCGACACCGGCTACGTCACCCACTCCGACCTCGCGGGCAAGGTCGTCGCGGGGTACGACTTCGTCTCCGACTCGGCGCGCGCCCGCGACAACAACGGCCGCGACTCGAACCCGGCCGACGAGGGCGACTGGACCGCCCGCGGCGAGTGCGGCACGGACGCGAACGGCCAGCCCGTCCCGCCGTCCGACCAGAGCTCGTCCTGGCACGGCACGCACGTGGCCGGCACCATCGCCGCCGCCACGAACAACGGCAAGGGCATCGCGGGCATCGCCTACGACGCGAAGATCCAGCCGTTGCGCGTGCTGGCGAAGTGCGGTGGCGCCACCTCGGACATCGCCGACGCGATCACCTGGGCGTCCGGCGGCACGGTGAGCGGCGTGCCCGCGAACCAGACCCCGGCCAAGGTCGTCAACATGTCGCTGGGCGGTCAGTCGTCCTGCTCGACGACCTACCAGAACGCCATCAACGGCGCGATCAACCGCGGCACCACGATCGTCGTCGCGGCCGGCAACTCGAACGCCAACGTCGCGAACTTCACCCCGGCCAACTGCAGCGGCGTCCTGACCGTCGCGGCGACCGGTCGTGAGGGCAACAAGGCGTTCTACTCCAACTTCGGCTCCCGCATCGACGTCGCGGCGCCCGGCGGCGAGACCCGCCGCGGCACCGACACCCCCGGCACGATCACCACGCCGGAGAACGGCATCTGGTCGACGCTGAACGCCGGCGCCACCACCCCCGGTGCCGAGAACTACAAGCCCTACCAGGGCACGTCGATGGCCGCCCCGCACATCGCGGGCCTCGCGGCACTGCTCGTCGCGAAGAAGCCGTCGCTCACGCCGGCCCAGGTCAAGGACCTGATCAAGACCAACGCCCGCGCGCTGCCGGGCACCTGCTCCGGCGGCTGCGGCGCCGGTCTGGCCGACGCCGCCAAGACCGTGGCGGCGCTCGACAGCACTCCTCCCAGCGGTGGCTCGGAGAACACGACCGACGTGGCGATCCCGGACCGCGGCGTGGCCGTGACCTCGTCGATCACCTCGACGTTGGCGGGCAACGCCTCCGCCACCACCAAGGTCGGCGTGGACATCGTCCACACCTACCGCGGCGACCTGGTGATCGACCTGGTCGCGCCGGACGGCACCGCCTACCGGCTGAAGAACTCGTCCTCTTCGGACAGTGCCGACAACGTGGTGGCGACCTACACGGTCAACGCCTCGTCCGAGGTCGCGGCGGGCACGTGGAAGCTGCGGGTCCAGGACCTCTACTCGGGTGACACCGGGTACATCAACTCCTGGAACCTGACCCTGCGCTAGCTCCGCGGGTTCGCCGAGCGGGCGGTGCCTCCTCCCCAGTCCAGAGGAGGCGCCGCCCTTTCACGCGTTTGAAGAGTTCCGCCACAGGTAACGTCGCGGGTATGGCGACACTGGTGACGTTCCACGCGCATCCCGACGACGAGTGCATCGTGACGGGCGGCGTGATGCGCAAGGCCTTCGAGGAGGGCCACCGGGTCGTGCTCGTCGTCGCGACCCGCGGCGAGGCGGGCGAGGTCCCGGACTTCCTGGAGGAGAACGAGGAACTGTGGCAGCGCCGCGTCGTCGAGACGCACGCGGCGGCCGACCTGCTGGGCGTGGCGCGCGTGGAGTTCCTGGGCTACCGCGACTCCGGGATGATGGGCGACGAGCTCAACTCGAAGCCGGGGTCGTTCTGGACCGCGGACGTCGAGGAGGCGGCCCAGCGGCTCGCGGCGATCCTCGCCGAGGAGAACGCCGACGTGCTCACGACCTACGACAGCTTCGGCGGCTACGGCCACCCCGACCACATCCAGGTCCACCACGTCGGCAAGCGCGCCGCGGAGATCGCCGGCACCCCGAAGGTCTACGAGGCGATGGTGCGCGAGTCGGACTTCCTGGAGGCGTTCCGCCGGGCCGGCATGGAGGTGCCGGAACCGATGGAGGGCGCGGTGCCGGAGTCGGAGATCAACGTCGACGTCGACGTCAGGAAGTACCTGGCGGTGAAGCGCGAGGCGATGCGCGCGCACCCCTCCCAGATCACCGAGGACTCGTTCTTCCTGTCACTGGACGAGGAGACGTTCGCGCTGGCGTTCGGCACCGAGTCGTTCATCTACCACGGCGAGGGTCCGGCGGACGCTTTGGACCTCTAGCAAGCGAAAACGGGGGTGGCCGCCGGCCACCCCCGTCTCTCACTCAGCTACTTCACGCCGTGCGGCGACGACGCAGGAACAGCAGGGTGCCGGCACCGGCGCCCACCAGACCCAGACCCGAGAGCAGCAGCCACATCGGGGAAGCACCGGTCGCCGCGAGCGGCGGTTCCGGAGCGCTGCCACCGGGAGCCACCGGAGAGGCCGAGGTGGTCACCGGGGGCACGGAGGACGAGGGCGCCTCCGGAACCGAGCTGCTCGGCACGGGGGGCTTCGTCTCCGACGACTTGGTCGGCGGAGCCTCCTTCACACACGGCGGGGTCGTGTGCGTGTTCTCGTAGTTGTGGTTCGAGCCGTCCGACGCCGTCACCTTGATGGTGAAGGTGTGCGCGACGGTACCGTCCGCCTCGAACTTCTTCGACTCCAGCTTGTTGCCGACCTTCTCGGCCCAGTTCTCGCTGAACTTCTCGTCGACGAGGACCTTGTCACCGTCCTTGATCAGCACGGTGTTCTTGTTGCCGCCCGCGTACTGGGTCAGCTTGACCTTCAGCACAGCCTTGTCCTTGACGCACTCCGCTGACGACACCGGGGTGTGTGCGCTGGCCGGGGTGGCCAGAGCCAGCGAAGCGATGGTCGCGGTCGCCGCCACCGCGAACGCGCCCAGAACTCTGCTTGCCATGAAAACTCCTGCTCTGCATTGGTGCGTTGGCGGATCAAACACATCGACTTACCAAATCACCCGACCGGGTGAACCGGGCCACGCTAGCAACACAGAGCGCTCGAAAGGTCACCGTATGGCAACGGAGTGGTGTCACCACGGGTAGATCGACATGTTTTCTGTTAGGCCGATGACGCCGGCCACCAGTCGCATCTGCTCCACGCCCCGCACGTCGGCGTTCAGCAGGCGGGGCGAGCAGATCATCACGGCGAGCACCTGGGCACGGGAGAGTGCCACGTTCAACCTGTTGCGTGACAAAAGAAAGTCCAGGCCACGGGGCAGGTCCACGGTGGACGAGGACGTCATGGACATGACGACCGCGGGCGCCTCCTGGCCCTGGAACCGGTCCACAGTGCCCACGCGCGTTTCGTCGAAGCCCGCATCGGCGAGCTTTCTGCGGATGACGCGGACCTGCAGGTTGTACGGCGCGACCACGAGAACGTCCGCGGCGGTGAGCTCGCGCGTCGTGCCGTTGTCCGTCCAAGTACGACCGACGATCTGCCGCACGGTGTCGACGACGGCGTCCGCTTCCTCGGCCGACGACGTGATGTTGTGCCGGTGATCGACTTCCCGCAGGTAGATGCCCGGGTCGACGCCCGAGATCGACCGGTGGGCGGCGGACTCGTGCGAATGGAGCAGTCCCGCGTAGGAGAGCTCGGACACCGGCTTGCAGACCGCCGGGTGCATCCGGCGCGTCTCGGCGAGGAAGTAGCCGAGGTGGTCCGGGATCACGTCCGCGTCGCCGAGCAGGTGCCCGAGCGCGGAGGCGTCGGAACCGGGCGGGTGCACGCCCTGCACGACCTGCGGCAGCTGCTGCGGATCGCCCAGCAGCACGAGGTTGCGCGCCGCCGTCGCCACCGCCACCGCGTCGGCCAGGGCGAACTGGCCGGCCTCGTCGATGATCATCACGTCGAACGGCTGCGCCTTGATCACGGCGTTGGAGAACGTCCACGCCGTGCCGCCGACGAGGTGTCCCTGCGGGTGCTCCTCCCGCCACCGCGCCAGCGCGCCGTTGTCCTTCGGCTGGTCCCACGGCACGCCCTCCTCGGGCTTCTTCCCCTTGTGCCGCTTGGCCATCGGGATGCCGGGGTCGACCGACGACAGCACGTTCTCCACGGCCTTGTGCGACGTGGAGGTCACCGCGACCGTCAGCCCCTGGTCGATCAGGTGCTTCACGAGCTTGGTCGCGAGGTACGTCTTGCCGGCGCCGGGCGGTCCCTGCACGGCGAGCGTGCCGCCGTCGAGCTGGTCGACGGCCTTGAGCACGGCCTGCACCACGTCGGGGTGCTGCGGCAGCGGCTGCGCGGGCGGCGTGCGCAGCAGCAGGTCGATGCCGGGGTTGCGGGGGAGCAGCGGCAGCAGGTGCACCGCCTGCTCGGCCAGCTCCGCGACGGCCTCGTCCTTCGGCGACGCGGGCACCGGGCTGCCCGGCAGCACGGCGATCGGCAGCTCGGCGTGCTCCTGCGCGCCGCTCTCGGTCAGCACCAGCTCGTACGGGTTGTCGTCGGACACCACGGCGTTGCGCGTGACGTTGCCGGGGTAGAGCAGCCGGACCTGCTCGTCCTTGCCGAACGGGTGCGGGCGCTCCGGGTCGATCCGCGCCTTCACCTGCCGCTTGTGGTTGCGCACCCGGCCGCTCGGCGGCACCCAGTCCTCGGCCCGCAGCGTGATCGGCACCGCGCAGTTCGAGTCGGTCTCCAGGTCCGAGATCGGCGCGAGCGCCTGCCGGAAGAAGTCACCCCACGCGGGACTTGCCTCCCGCCGGTGGTACCCGACCGTCGCCGCGAACAAGGCGTGCCCCTGCGCGAGCAGCGGCTCGGTCAGCGCCGCCATCCGCCGTGCCCGCTCGGCCGCCTTCTCGAGCGCGGCCTCGTCCCGTTCCGGCGGCGGCGCCGTCTCGACGTCGTGCTCGCGCTTGATGCGCACGAGCAGGTCCCGGACACCCCTCGTGGGGTTCTCGTCGTCCAGCAACGGCCTCAGCGCCGGCAACGTGTACTCGCGCGCCGACACCCGGACGGCCCGGCGTGTGAGCGCTCCCAGGTCCACGCACCGCCGCACCAGTTCGTCCACTTCGGACTCGAGCGTGGCGGTGCGCGCGGCGCGGCCCGCCAGGTCGTGCGGCGTGAAGTGGTAGACCGTGCCGGACGGCGTGCGTTCGACGAACTCCGCGAACGTGCCCTCCCAGCCCGGCGTCCGGAACGTGTCGCCGTCGACTTCGAGGAACACGTCGTCCTCGGCCGGTTCGGGCAGGTTCGCCAACGCCTCCGGCGCCACGACCTCGTAGCTCACCACGCCGGTGCGTTCCTGCCGCACCTGCAACCGCGCCTGCGCGGTCAGCGCCGTGAAACTCGCGGGGGACAGCGTCGCGGGCCGTTCCTCGGTGGCCGCAAGCGCGTCGATCGTGTCAATGCCGGCTGAAACCAGCTTCCGCCGCTGGTCCGTCCGCAACCCGGCGACCAACGACAGGTCCCGGGCCTCTTCGCGGCCCGAAGCGCAATGACGGGCGAACCGGCATCCGTTGCAGGCGGCCCGGACGTCACCCCACGACCGCGTCGGCGCGGGTGGGGGGTTCGCGAGGCGGGTCTGCAACCGGCCGAGCAACGGCGTGAAGTCGGCGACGCGGAACGACGTCCTGCGCCCGTCGACGACCAGGTGCGCGCGCTCGGCGCCCAGCGCCCGTGCTGCCGCGACGAGCGACAGCACGGCGTGGGGAGTGGCTTCCGGCACGTCGTCGCACGGCTCGTAGCCGTGGGACGTGCGAACCAGCGTCTGCGCCGAACAGTGGAACTCGCCGTCGAGGAAGACGGCGTTCTCGACGACCTCCGCGCCGGACCGCATCTCCTCGGCCGTCCGGGCGGCCAGTCGGTGCAGCTCAGCGGGGTCGCCGCGGCGGTCGTCGCGGGCCAGGAAGCTGCGGTGCTCGCATTCGAGCAGGTCGACGAGGTCCGACGGGCTGGCGAGCATGGACGGAGATGCTAATCAGTCCCGGAGCGCGACCCCTGGCGGCACGGGCGGACGACCCGCGTTCATCCCCGAAACGGGGGTCGTC
>NZ_JBHXCW010000305.1:0-8021 GCF_042725365.1 Lentzea sp. NPDC060358
CATCTCCTCCGGGCGCAGCGGCGGTTCGGCCGCCGCCGAGTCCAGGCGCGCCAGCAGCAGCAGGTCGTCGAGCAGCACGCTCATCCGCGCGGCCTCCGACCGCAGCTTCTCCAGGTGCTTCTCGCGTTCGCCCGGCTCGTTCGCCGCCGCGTACTTGAACAGGTCCGCGTAGCCGCGCAGTGACGTCAGCGGGGTGCGCAGCTCGTGCGAGGCGTCGGCGATGAACCGGCGCAGGCGCTGCTCCGCCGCCGTGCGGGCGGCGAGCGACGAGTCGATGTGCGCGAGCATCTTGTTGAACGCCTCGCGCAGCTCCTCCACCTCGACGCCGCCGCCGTTGCCGTCCACGCGCACGGTGAGGTCGGCGGAGTCGGTCAGGTCGTGCGACGAGATGTCGTGCGCGGTGTCGGCCATGTCCGACAGCGGCCTCATGCCCTTGCGGATCAGCGCCTGGCCACCCACCACCAGCGCGACCAGGGCGGCCAGGAACGCGACCACGCCGACCGTCACGAGCTGCGAGATCGTGCCGTCCCTGTCCTGCATCGGGGCCGCGCTGACCAGGATGTACTCGTCCTTCACGACCTGGCAGGCGCGCAGCCGGAACTTGCCCTCGCCGCGCAGGTACTCGGTCTGGAACCCGTCGGTGTCCAGCGCCTTCTTCGCGAGGGCGTCGAACTCCTCGCGGTCCTGCGGTTGCTGCTCGCCCGGCAGGGCCCTCGCCTCGCCGTCCTCGATCTTGTAGACGACGGCGAACCAGTCCGGCGGCAGCTTGGTGACCTTGCCGTAGAAGGCGATCTCCTTCACCGCGCTCGTCTGGCTGATCACCATCTGGTCGTCGAGACGGCGGTCGAGGAACGTCTGCATCGACGCCACCATGACCCAGCCGACGATCACGAACACGGTCAGCGCGAGCGCGCCGAGACCGAGGGCGAGGCGGGTGCCGAGCCTCCACTCGCGCACGGGTGTGATCACGGTTCTCATTCTGCTGCTCTGCGGAGCACGTACCCCACTCCGCGCACGGTGTGGATCAACGGTTCGCGGCCGTCGTCGAGCTTGCGGCGCAGGTGGGAGATGACGAGCTCGACCACGTTGGAACGGCCGCCGAAGTCGTACTCCCACACGTGGTCGAGGATCTGGGCCTTCGTCAGCACGGCCGGCGAGCGCCGCATCAGGTACCGGAGCAGCTCGTACTCGGTCGGCGTGAGCGTCACGAGCTTGCCGCCGCGGCGGACCTCGCGGGTGTCCTCGTCCATCACGAGGTCGGAGACCTTGAGCACCGACCGCTTCCACGACGGGCCCGTCGACCGGCGCAGGACGGCCCGCAGCCGGGCCATCAGCTCCTCGACCGAGAACGGTTTGACGAGGTAGTCGTCACCGCCGCGGGTGAGGCCCGCCACGCGGTCCGCGGTGCCGTCGCGGGCGGTCAGGAAGACCACCGGGACCATCGCGCCGGCCGACCGGAGGCGGTCGAGGACGGTGAACCCGTCCAGGTCGGGCAGCATGAGGTCGAGGACGACGATGTCCGGGTGGAACTCGGCGGCCTCTCTCAGGGCCTCTTCGCCGTTGAGCGCGGTCGCGGCCTGCCAGCCCTCGTAGCGGGCGACCGTCGCGACCAGGTCAGCGATGTGCGGCTCGTCGTCGACGACGAGCAGTCGAACCGAATTCCCCTTGTCCACGTGCTCATGGTGCGCCACCCGGCAGCGCCCCCGCCGGATCGACAGGAAGTCGACAGCCCGCCCAAAGCGGGTGCACAGCTCGGGCGCTGAGGATCGAGATCGACTGCCCGCCGCCGCCCGACCGAGGAGCCCGCCGTGACGACCACCCTGCAGCACCCCGTGCGACCGGCTCCGGCCGGGCGCGCGACGCCGCACAAGGTGCTGGCCAAAGCCGGCCTCTACGTGTTCCTCCTGGCCAACGCGGCGTTCGCGACCTACCTGTTCAACGCGGCGGGCGTGGGGTCGAACAAGCTGGTCAACTTCGGCAGGCTGACCGGTCTCTACGGCGCGCTCGCGATGGCGTTCCAGCTGCTCCTGGTCGCCCGGCTGCCGTGGTTCGACCGCCGGCTCGGCATGGACAGGCTGACGGTCTGGCACCGCTGGACCGGCTTCACGATCTTCTGGATGCTGATCGGCCACCTCGTCTTCATCGCGTTCGGCAACGCGGGCGACTCCGGGCCGGTCGCCGAGATCGTCCGGCAGGCGACCGAGCTGGAGGGCATCCTCCGCGCGCTGGTGGCGTGGACGATCATCATGGTCGTCGGCGTGGTCTCCGCCCGCTTCGCGCGGCGCAAGATGGCCTACGAGACGTGGCACTTCATCCACCTCTACACCTACGTCGCGATCTTCCTGGCCTTCACGCACCAGGTCGCCGTGGGCAGCACGTTCCGCAACTCCGCCCTCGCCACCGCCTACTGGTGGGGCCTCTGGACGGTCGCCCTCGGCTCCGTCCTCGTCGGACGCGTGGGCCTGCCGCTGTGGCGCAACTGGCGCCACCAGTTCCGGGTCGCCGCCGTCGTGCCCGAGGCGCACAACGTCGTCTCGGTCTACATCGAGGGCAGGGACCTCGACCGGCTGCCCGCGAAGGCCGGCCAGTTCTTCCTGTGGCGGTTCGTGACCAAGGACCGCTGGTGGCAGGCCAACCCGTTCTCGCTGTCCGCCGCGCCGAACGGCAAGTACCTGCGGCTCACCGCGAAGGCGCTGGGCACCGGCAGTGCCGACGTCCGCAACGTGAAGGTCGGCACCCGCGTGTTCGCCGAGGGCCCGTACGGCGCCTTCACGACCATGCACCAGACCAAGCCGAACGCGCTCCTCGTCGCCGGTGGTGTCGGCGTCACGCCGATCCGCGCGCTGCTGGAGGAGATCCAGGGCCACGTCGTGGTGCTGTACCGGGTCACCGATCCGCGGGAAGCCGTGCTGCTGCGCGAGATCGAGGGTCTCGTGCGGGCCAAGGGCGCGGTGCTGCGGCTGGTCACCGGCTCCTCGAAGACCATCACCCCGAACGGCCCGCTGCTCGGGCCGGAGAACCTCGTCGCGCTCGTCCACGACGTGCAGGACCGCGACGTCTTCATCTGCGGGCCCAACGGCATGACCGACGCCGTGGTGAAGAGCCTCGACGAGCTCGGGGTGCCGGCGAACCAGGTCCACGCCGAGCGCTTCGCGCTGGCCAACTGAGAGGTCTGACGACGTGAAGAGGGCAATCCCCGTTCTGGCGCTGAGCGTCGCCGGCCTGGTGCCGGTGTGGCTGTACTCGCCGGCCGCCGGCCACGAGGGCGAGATCAGCGAGATCGCCGCGCCGGAAGCACCGCAGCAGCAACAGTCCGCGGCTCCGCAGACGACGTCGGCCGCCCCGAAGACCACCGGGTCCGCGGCCGCACCGAAGACGACCCAGCCCCAGCAGACCCAGCCCCAGCAGCAGGCCCAGACGCGCAGCGTGTCCGGGCCCGCGGTGAACACGTCCGAGGGCACCGTGCAGGTGCAGGTGACGTTCCAGGGCACCAAGATCACCGACGTGAAGGCGTTGCGCGCCCCCAACTCCAACCCGACCCGCATGGCGCTGCCGCTGCTGAAGCAGTCGGCCCTGAAGGCGCAGAGCGCGGACATCGACACGGTGTCCGGCGCGACCGCGACCTCCGAGGGCTACAAGGCGTCGTTGCAGGCCGCCATCGACGGGGCGAAGTAGCCGTGGCCGTGCGGCGCGTCGAACACGTCATGGGGCTGCCGATCTCGGTGGACCTGCGCGACGGCGACGCCGCACTGGCCGAGCGCGCGTTCGCCTGGTTGCGCGAGGCCGACGAGCGGTTCTCGCCGTTCAAGCCGGACAGCGAGGTCTCGCGGCTGGACCGGGGCGAGGTGCGCGAGGAGGAGCTCACGCCGGACCTCGTCGAGGTGCTGTCGTTGTGCGACTGGTACGAGGAGTCGACCGGTGGCGCCTTCACGGCACGGGTGCCCGGCCGCGGCCTCGACCCGTGCGCGGTGGTGAAGGGCTGGGCCGTGCAGCGCGCCGCGGACCTGCTGCGCGAGGGCGGCGCCTCGGTCTTCTGCCTCAACGCGGGCGGCGACGTCGTGACGGCGGGCGAACCCGAGCCCGGAAAGCCCTGGCGCGTCGGGGTTCGGCACCCCGATCTCGCCGACCAGCTGGCCGTCGTGCTCGGCGTGCGCGACGGAGCCGTTGCCACGTCGGCGTTGTACGAGCGCGGGCAGCACATCCTCGACGGCCGCACCGGCCGCCCGGTGACGGGGTTGCTCTCGGTCACGGTCTTCTGCGCCGACCTCGCCATCGCGGACACCACCGCCACGGCGGCGTTCGCGCTGGGCAGGGACGGGATCGAGTGGGCGGCGGCGCAGGAGGACTGCGCGGTCTTCATCGTCGACGAAGATCGCCGGGTGCACTCGAGCCCTGGACTTCCGGTACACATCTGTTAACATGTTCGGCCAACGGAGCTTCGACTCCGGGGCACGTTTTCGTTGATCGAGAGCTGGATCGGAGCTCGCGCTCGGGGCAAGACCCGGCCTGCTGTCGACCAACACCACGTGCGGAACGGCCCGCGGTGAGCGAATTCGGGAGCGCTCACCGCGGGCCGTTCCCGTGTGGACGGTCGGCTTCTCGACGAACTCGCCGCCGGCTGCGGAGCAGCGGCCAACCACTCAGGCGTAGCGGTCCTCGTTGAAGTCCATGCCCACCGCGGACATGCCCAGGTCGCGGCCCATCGCGTCCAGCACGTCGACCATCTCCAGGCCGTTCAGCCAGTCGCGCGGCAGCGCCTCCGCCCCGTGCAGGGCCCCGAGGACGTTGCCGGTCAGCGCGGCTGTCGCGTCGCTGCCGCCCGAGTGGTTGGCGGCGGCGCGCATCGCGTCCACGAACTGGGCCGGCTTCGGGTGCGTCAGCACGGTGTAGACCGCTATCGCCAGCGCCTCCGGGCCCGTCCAGCCGCTGCCGAGCCGGTCGACACGCACCGACGCCGAGCCGTCGTGCTCCTCGGCCAGCACCACGGCGCGCGTCAGCACGGTCGCGGTGTAGGTGTCGTCGCGCAGCACCCGGCCGATGACCTGGTCGATCGCCTCGCGGATCGGCCTGCCCTTCACGGCCAGCAGGTGCACCAGCAGCGACAGCGCGCCGCCGGACACCCAGCCGCCCGTGCCGCCGTGGGTCAGCGCGGCGAAGCGGCAGCCCAGGTCGTAGGCGATGGCCGCGGACGGGGCGAAGCCCGCCGGTGCGGTGCGCGTGACGCCGTTGCAGCCCGACGACTCGTTGTGCGGGTTCTCCGGTGTGGACGGTGTCTCCGCGGCCAGGGCGCGCAGGCACGTCAGGCCCGGTGAGCGGCTCTCGTAGAGGCGTTCGTCCGCCAGCAGGCCCGTCGCGCCGTGTTCGGGCGCCGGTTGCTGCTGGGTGACGAGCCAGCGCCGGTAGCTGTGCCACACCATCTCCGACGGCCGCCACTCACCGGTCCGCTTGCCGCGGACGTAGGCGCGCAGGTACCCGTCGGCGGTGAACAGCGTGAGCTGGGTGTCGTCGGTGAACAGGGCGGGCTTCGGCGGGGCCAGGACACCGTCCGGGCCGTGTTCGCGCTGGATGTCGGCCCAGCCCAGGTACTGCACGGGCGCACCGAGCGCATCACCGAGAGCGCCGCCGAGGAGGCACCCGGCGCCGCGGTCAACCACGGAGTTCCGATCTCGCGGCACAGGTCAACAGTAGCGAACGGCGGAACTCGAACCGAACTTGTATCTGAGACGGCGAGCCTCCCACCTGTTGAAGTGACGACGTCGGCCCAGGAGAGGGAGGGGCATGCGGAGCAAAACCGGACTCGAGTTCGGCGTGCTCGGTCCGCTCCAGGTGCTCGCGGACGGCCGGCTCGTGCCGCTGGGCCGCCGCGGGATGCGCGGACTGCTCGCCATGCTGGTCGTCGAGGCGAACCGGCCCGTGTCGATCGACCAGATCGTGGACGCGCTGTGGACGGACGCGCCTCCGGCCACGGCGCGGACGATCGTGCACGGGTACGTGTCGCGGTTGCGCAAGTTGCTGGAGGAGTCGGACCCGGCGGGGTCGGCCGTGATCCGCACCACTCCGACCGGCTACCAGCTCACCGTCGACCCGTGGCGTCTCGACCTGCACCGCGCCCGGCAGCTCGTGGCGTCCTCCCGCGGCAAGCCCGCCGCCGTCCGGGCCGGCCTGCTGCGCGAGGCCCTGGGGCTGTGGCGCGGGCCGGTGCTCTCCGACGTGCCGGGCGACCCGATGACCTCGGACCTCGAGGAGCTGCGGCTGTCGGCGCTGGAGGAGCGCATCGACGCCGAGCTCGAGCTGGGCCGCCACCTGGAGCTGGTGGGCGAGCTGCGCGGGCTGTGCACCGAGTACCCGTTCCGCGAACGGCTCGTCGCCCACAGCATGCGCGCCCTCTACCGCTCCGGGCAGCGCGCCGACGCCCTGGAGGCCTACCAGCGGTTCCAGCGCCGCGCGGTGGACGAGCTGGGCATCGACCCGGGCCCGCAGCTGCGGCTGCTGCACGAGCAGGTGCTGCGCGACGACCCGGAGCTGAGCGTCGTCGGCCCGGTGGAGTCGCGCCCCGTCGCACCGCGCGCCGGGATCGTCGCGCCGGCGCTGCTGCCCGCGTCCGCGTCCCGGTTGTTCGGCCGCGACGACGACAAGGCGTGGCTGGACACCGTGTGCGCGGCCCGGAACCTGCTCTCGACGACCGTGGCGGTGCTGACCGGCCCGCCCGGCGTCGGCAAGAGCGCCCTGGCGGCCACGTGGGGCCACGAGAACCCCGAGATGTTCCCGCACGGCGTGCTGTTCGCGTCGCTCGGCGACGCCGAGCCGGGCGAGGTGCTGACCCGGTTCCTGGTGGCGCTGGGCGTCCCGGCGGACGGGGTGCCGGTCGCGGTGCAGGACCGCGTCGGGCTGTACCGGTCGCTGCTGCACCGCCGCCGCGTGCTGGTGGTGCTGGACGACGCGACCGCGTTCGAGCAGGTGCAGCCACTGCTGCCGCCGGGGTCCGGCTCGGTGGTGCTGGTGACGTCGCGCAGCAGGATGGAACGGCTCGTCGTCGCGAACAGCGCCCGCGTGCGCAAGCTCGGCCCGCTGGACGACGACGCGGCGCGGGAGCTGGTCGACGACGTGCTGGGCAGGCCGCTGTCGGCCGACGACCCGGCGGCGTCGCGCAAGCTCGCCGAGCTGTGCGGCGGGCTGCCGCTCGCGCTGCGGGTGGCGGCCGCGAAGCTCGTGACCAGTCCGGAGTGGACGGTCGAGGAGCTGGTGGGGGAACTGGCCGACGACGGCCACCGGTTGCGCGGCCTCGACCTGCCGGAGGCGGGGGTGGGGGTGTCGCGGGCGCTCGACCTGTCGACCCGCGACCTGCCCTCCGAGCTCGGCGAGACCTTCCAGTCCGTGGGTCTCGCGCCCGGCCGGTGGATGTCACCGCACGCCGTGGCCGCGCTGACCCGCACCCGCGTCGAGTCGGCCAGGACGCGGCTCTCCCAGCTCGTCGAGGTGAACCTGCTCGTCGAGCCGTGGCCGGACGGGTTCACGATGCACGAGCTGGTGCGCCTGTACGTGCGCGGCGCGGGCCGGCCCGACCGGGACTCGTTGCGGCGACTGGTGAACTACTACCTCGTCGCGTGCGACCACGTTCGCAGGGCCATCCGCCCGGCACGCGACGGTCTCGACTTCGCGTTGGGGGACAACGGTTCCACGGCGGTGCCGGCGTTCGTCGACCCGATCGACTGGTTCGACCAGGAGTGGCCCAACGTCGTCGCGGTCGTGCACGCGTCCGCGGAGGCGGGCCTGCACGACCAGGTGTGGCAGCTCGTGCGGTTGCTGCACTCCTACGCGACCGTGCGCGCCCTCACGGGGGAGTGGGTGGCGCTGGTCGGGTTCGGGCTGGCCGCGGCCGAGGTGACGGGGAGCCGCCTCGGCCAGGTCCTGATGCTCGACACGACCTACACGACGAACGCCCGGCTGGGACGTCCCGTCCTGCTGCCGGACGCCCGCCGTGCGCACCGGCTCGCGACCGAGCTGGGCGAGCGGCAGTACCT
>NZ_JBHXCW010000306.1:0-8003 GCF_042725365.1 Lentzea sp. NPDC060358
AAAAGCTCACTCTCCGCTTCCCGCTTACGAGGATTCATCGGCCCGCTCTTGCCGCCCGCGTTCGGCATGATGGGTTCGTGACCGATCACCGGTCAGCGGACGCACACGGTGGTGCGGTGGAAGGTGGACCGGATCTGTGACCACGCGCCGGGTGTTCGGGGCGGTGCTGGTGTTCGTCTCGGCCGGCCTCGCGGTGGCGGCCACGTTCCTGTCGGCCTACGCCGTGCAGGTGCCGTTCCGGGGGCGGACGCTCTGGTTCGAGAGCACGCTCTGGTCAGTCGAGCAGGACGACCTCGGCCCCGTGCTGGCGCTCGAACCCCTGGAGCTCGGCACGGCGGTCGTCGGGGCCGCGGTGGTCATGTCGTTGTCCGCCGTGGTGGCGTTCCGGGTGCCCGCGGCGCGGGTCGGGTCGTTGCTCGGGGCGGGGGTGCTCGCCGGGGTGGCCTGGTCGGCGGTCAGCGGTGTGCAGACGACCGTGCGGCGGCTGCAGGAATCCGACCTGCCCGTTCCGGTCCCCTTCCAGGTCGGGCAGGGGCCGGGGATCACGCTGCTGGTCGTGGCCGCCGGGGTCGGCGTCGTGTCGGCGGTGCTGCACCAGGAGCTGCCGCGCCCGCAGGAGGCCGGGGCACGGGACGGTGTGGTGATCCACCAGATCGACGACGAACCGGACGACGCGGACACGCCGCCGTACGGGTTTCCCGTGGTGGTGGAGCCCAAGAATGGCTGACCTGCGGAAGGTCGCGTCGGCGCTGCTCGTGCTGGCGGCGGTGACGGTGGTCGTCGGCAGCTTCCAGACCACGTACGAGACGGTCTTCCACGGTTACGGGCCCGACCGGTCGGTGTCCACGACGTTGTGGGTCGTCGTGTCCGACGAGCAGACCGGCGTGCAGGACGACGAGCCCGCCTTCTACGCGGCCGGGACGCCGGTGGCGCTCAGCGCCGCGCTGCTCGTCCTCGCGGCCGTGCTCCTGGTCCGGGACAGGGGACGGGCGCTGGCGATGGCCGCCGCCGGAGCGCTCGCCGGGATCGTGTTCTACTACGTCACCCAGGTCCTGCACGAGCGCAAGATCAGGGAGTCGTGGCCCGGTGGCGGCGAGTCGTTCGAGTACACCTTCCACGCCGGCACGTACCTGCTGGTCGCGGGAGCGTTCGCCGGACTGGTCGGCGCCGTGCTCGCGCAGCGCAGACCCCACCGGCCACAACCGGAACAGGCCGTCGTCGTGCACCAGCTCGACCCCGACGACGACACGCCGCCCTTCGGCATCGAGCGACAGCAGGAGCCGCAGTGATCGGAAGACCGACGGCGGTCGCGCTCATCGCGGCCGGGGTGGTGCTGACCGCGACGGCCATGGTGCTGCCGTGGTACTCGACGGTGTACGCGGGCGGGGTCGAGGTCGTGGTGAGGGCCTGGGGCACGGAGGTCCTCAACAAGCCCGGCGACTGGCCCGCCGGTGACCTGTCGCCCTGGTACGGCGTGCCCATCGCCGTCACGGCCGCGCTGCTCGTCGCCGGCGTCTGGGTCGCCAGGGCCGCGCTCGCCGGTGCCGCCGCCCAGGCCGGTGCGGTCGGCATCACCGCGGTGCTGCTGGTCTCCGAACGCGGTCACGCCGTCGAGCAGCAGGGCGACTTCGCGCTCGGGTTCGGGCTGGTGTTCCTCGTGGTCGGCACGCTCGCCGCGCTGGCCGGGGCCATCGCCGTGCAGAGGGAGGCGGCGTGAAGCTCCTCGGCATCGTCCTGCTCGCCGTGGCCGCCGCGGCGGCCGTCGCGGCGACGTTCCTGCCGTTCTCGGAACTGCTCATCCGCCTGGCCCCCGGCCAGCCGCAGACCGCCTACGTCACCACCGGCTGGAGCACGCACTTCGGTGGCACGAAGGACGAGCACGGCCCGTTGTTCGCCGTCCCGGTCGTCGTGGCGGCCGCGGTGATCCTGCTCGGCGTCCGCTGGCGCAAGGTCGCCTACGCCGGAGCCGCGGCACTCGCGGGCGTCACCGGGATGCTCTTCGTCTACCTGCTGAACGCGATCAGCTTCCACCGGGAGGGCAACATCGCGATCGACCCCGGCCTGGAGGCGGGCTTCGGCACCGGGATCTGGATCCTCGTCGCCGCGGTCGTGCTCGCGTTCGCCGGTGTGGTGGTTCACCCCGACGACTGACCAGGCGGCGAACGCCCGGCGTGCCTCACCGGTCGCATGCGCACCGTGAGTCACTATCGGCCCATGAAGCTTTCCGGGCTGCTGAGCCGCACCAACCACGAACTACCCGGTGTCACGGGCGTCGCGCGGGTGGATCGGCGCGCGAGCGACCTGGTGCGGCGGATCAGTCCCGGCGACGTCGCCGTCTTCGACCTCGTCGACCTCGACCGGCGCACCGCGGAAGCGCTCGTGGCGGCCGAGGTGGTCGGCGTCGTGAACGCGTCGCCGTCGATCTCCGGGCGGTTTCCCAACCTCGGCCCGGAACTGCTGATCGAGGCGGGCATCCCGCTGATCGACAACGCCGGCGCGGTCGCGCTGCGCGAGATCAAGGAAGGCACCAAGGTCCGGCTGCTCGACGGTGTCGTCTACGCGGGCGAGCGCGAGCTCGCGCGGGGCGTCGAGCAGAACGCCGAGAGCATCGCCGACGCCATGATCGAGGCGAAGGCCGGCATGTCGGCGCAGCTGGAAGCGTTCTCCGCCAACACGATCGAGTTCCTGCGCCGCGAACGCGCGCTCGTGCTCGACGGCGTCGGCGTGCCCGAGGTCTACGTGCCGATGCGCGACCGGCAGGTGCTCGTCGTCGCGGGCGGGCCGTCGCACGCCGAGGAGCTGCGCAAGCTCCGCAAGTACATCCGCGAGTACCGGCCGGTGCTGATCGGCGTCGACACCGGCGCGGACACCCTGATCGACGCCGGGCTCAAGCCGGACATCATCGTCGGCGACCCCGACGGCATCGGCACCGCGTCCCTGCGCGCCGCCACCGAGGTCGTCGTCCCCGCGCAGACCGACGGCCACGCGCCCGGCCTGCAGCGGATCCAGGACCTCGGCATCGGCGCGGTGACCTTCCCCGCCTCCGGCAACGCGGAGGACCTCGCGTTGCTGCTCGCCGAAGCACACGGCGCGTCCCTGGTCGTCACGGTGGGGCTGCGCGCGACCCTGCGCGAGTTCCTCGACCGCGGGCACTCCGGTTCCAACCCCTCCACGTTCCTCACCCGGCTGAAGCTCGGCAGCAAGCTCGTCGACGGGGAGGCCGTCGCGACCCTGCACCGCAGCCGGGTCTCGCTGGGCGTGATCGTCCTGCTGGTGGCCGCAGCGATCGCCGCCATGGCCGCGGCGCTCGCGGTGTCCGGCGTCGGTCACGTCTACGTCGACATCGTGGTCGACGGCTGGCAATCCGTCGTCAACTGGTTCAAGGGGTTCTTGTCGTGATCACGCTGCGCTACCACATAGTCTCGATCACCGCGGTGTTCCTGGCGCTCGCGGTGGGGGTGGTGCTGGGGTCGACCGCGATCAGCGGACGGCTGCTGTCCGGCCTGAGCGACGAGAAGAACTCGCTGGCACAGCAGGTGAACGACCTGCAGAACGACCGCAACGCGTTGAACGCCAAGCTGGGCGAGGCGGACGAGTTCGCCGCCTCCGTCGGACCGCTCGCGGTCAAGGACCGGCTCACCGACCGCACCGTCGTGATCGTCACGACCGCCGACGCGCGCCCGTCCGACCGCGACGCCCTGACCGGTCTGCTCAAGGCCGCGGGCGCCACCGCCACCGGCGAGGTGCAGCTGACCGAGGCGTTCACCGACCCGTCCCGCGGCGACCAGCTGCGCGACCTCGTGGCACGGCTGCAGCCCGCCGGGTCGCAGCTGCCCACGGCCGTCGACCCCGGCACCCGCGCCGGCGGCCTGTTCGGCACGCTGCTGCTGCTCAACCCGTCCACCAACGAACCGCAGTCCACGGCGGACGAGGCGGCGGCCGCGCTCGCGGGCCTGTCGAACTCGGGCTTCGTGAAGGCCACCTCGGGCGTGAAGCCCGCGCAGCTCGCGATCGTGCTCACCGGTGGCGCCGCGACCGGCGACTCGGCCGCCGACCGCGCGTCCACCATCTCGCGGTTCGCGACGCAGCTCGACCGGTCCGGCGCGGGCGTCGTGCTGGCCGGCGGGAACGGGTCCGCGAACGGCACCGGCGCGATCGGCGTGGTCCGCGCGGACACCAACGCGACGTCGGTGCTGTCCACGGTGGACAACGCCGACTCCCCGGCGGGCCAGGTCGTCGTCGTGATGGCGTTGCGCGAGCAGCTGGAGGGCCGCTCGGGCCGCTACGGCGTCGCGGGCAACGCCGAGGCGTCCTCGCCGGGTGCCGCCGGCTGATCCTCAGTGCTCGGTCGTCCAGTCGCCGGGGACCTGCTCGAGCAGGAGCTCCAGCGCCTCGGGCGTGCGGGCGCGGGCCCACAGCCACTCGTCGAGGTCCTCGCGGACGATCACGTCGTCGCCGGCGAACCAGCGGGTACCGGGACCGCGCACCGGCAGCGCGACGAACCGCTCGTGCAACAGGGAGGTGTCCGCCCCGGACATCTCCCTGTCAGCCGTCTGGGCCCCGTCGCGGAAGAGCGACTCCGACAGCACCATCTCCACGCACGCCAGGGAGAAGCGGGGCAGCCAGGTGTCCCAGTGCTCCTCCCGCCTGTCCACGAGGTCGAGCTTCACCAGGACCTCCGGGTCCTCGCCGCCGAGCGAGGCGCCCCACGCGGCGACGGACTGGTTCTCGTCCCGGAAGACCAGCACGTCGTCGTCCACGCGCAGCTCCGACGGCGCGAGCAGCCAGTCCTGGTTGCTCGTGAGGTCGGGGCGCTTGCCGAACAACGCGTAGGCGTCGCGCACCGCGCCCGGCAGCCGCACGCCGAGGCGGCGCTCGGCGGCGTTCAGGTCGGCGTGGTCCCAGCCGTCGCGGGCCTCGATCGGCTCGGCCCACTCGGCCGCGAATCCCTCGATGAAACGCCACGCTGCCGAACGGTCGTGCACGGCCCGTGCTGCGCTCTCTGCCACGTCGAAGGTCACGTGACAACTTTTCCCGATGCCGCACCGTGCCGTGGGAGGTTCGAAAAAGCCCCCGCTGCGCCGATCGGGTGATGTGATCTGCCGGGTCGTGGTGCGCTGTGTGACCGGTGGCGTGTTAGCGTTATGGCCCGTGGATAGGGGGATTTCGGCCCCCACGATTTTCACGGGAGCCCCGTTGGTGCAGCAGGCACGTACGACCAAGCACGTCTTCGTCACGGGAGGCGTCGCGTCCTCCCTGGGCAAGGGGCTCACGGCCTCGAGCCTCGGCCAGTTGCTCACCTCGCGCGGCCTGCGGGTAACGATGCAGAAGCTCGACCCGTATCTGAACGTGGACCCCGGCACGATGAACCCGTTCCAGCACGGCGAGGTCTTCGTGACCGACGACGGCGCGGAGACGGACCTCGACATCGGCCACTACGAGCGGTTCCTCGCGCGGGATCTGAGCGGCGACGCGAACGTGACCACCGGCCAGGTGTACTCCGAGGTGATCGCCAAGGAGCGGCGCGGCGAGTACCTGGGCGACACGGTCCAGGTCATCCCGCACATCACCGACGAGATCAAGCGGCGCATCCGCGCGATGGCCGAGCCCGACGCCGACGGCGTGAAGCCCGACGTCGTCATCACCGAGGTCGGCGGCACGGTCGGCGACATCGAGTCGCTGCCGTTCCTCGAGGCCTGCCGCCAGGTGCGCCACGACGTCGGCCGCGACAACGTCTTCTTCCTGCACGTCAGCCTCGTGCCGTACCTGGCGCCGTCCGGTGAGCTCAAGACCAAGCCCACCCAGCACTCCGTCGCGGCGCTGCGCAACATCGGCATCCAGCCCGACGCGATCGTGTGCCGCGCGGACCGGGAGATCCCGGACTCGCTCAAGCGCAAGATCGGCCTGATGTGCGACGTCGACACCGACGCCGTCGTCGCGGCCGTGGACGCGCCGTCGATCTACGACATCCCGAAGGTGCTGCACGCCGAGGGCCTCGACGCCTACGTCGTGCGCCGCCTCGACCTGCCGTTCCGCGACGTCGACTGGACGGTGTGGGGCGACCTGCTCGAGCGCGTGCACAACCCGTCCGAGACGGTGAAGATCGCGCTCGTCGGCAAGTACGTCGACCTGCCCGACGCCTACCTCTCGGTCACGGAGGCGCTGCGCGCCGGCGGGTTCGCGCACCACGCCAAGGTCGAGATCAAGTGGGTGCCGTCGGACGAGTGCCAGACGCCCGAGGGCGCGGCGCGGGCGCTGTCGGGCATGGACGCGGTGCTGATCCCCGGCGGGTTCGGCGTGCGCGGCATCGAGGGCAAGATCGGCGCGCTGAAGTACACCCGCACGCGCGGGGTGCCGACGCTCGGCCTGTGCCTCGGCCTGCAGTGCATGGTCATCGAGGCCGCGCGCAACCTCGCGGGCGTCGAGGACGCGAACTCGAGCGAGTTCGAGGAGGGCGGCTCGCCCGTCATCTCGACGATGGCCGACCAGCAGGACGTCGTCGCGGGTCAGCGCGACATGGGCGGCACGATGCGGCTCGGCGCGTACATCGCGAAGCTCACGCCGGGGTCGGTGGTCGCGAACGCCTACGGGACCACCGAGGTCTCCGAACGGCACCGCCACCGCTACGAGGTCAACAACGCCTACCGCGCGCAGCTCACCGACGCCGGCCTGGTGTTCTCCGGCGTGTCGCCGGACGGCCGCCTGGTCGAGTTCGTCGAGCTGCCGGCCGACGTGCACCCGTTCTACGCGGCCACGCAGGCCCACCCGGAGCTCAAGTCGCGTCCGACGAAGCCGCACCCGCTGTTCGCGGCGTTCGTGAAGGCCGCGATCGACTACCGGGTGGCGGACCGCCTCCCCTTGGCGACGGCGGGAGCGAAGCAGTGACGTCGAATCCCGGGAGCGCCAGGCACGACTTCCGCACCGTCTCCAGCGAGGACCTGCACGTCGGCAGGATCCTGGCGCTGCGCGTCGACGAGGTCGAGATGCCCGGCGGCGGCACGGCCAAGCGCGAGATCGTCGAGCACACGGGAGCGGTCGCGGTCGTCGCCGTCGACGACGAGGGCCAGGTCACGCTCGTGCACCAGTACCGGCACGCGCTCGGCCGGCACCTGTGGGAGCTGCCCGCGGGCCTGCTCGACCACCAGGGCGAGGAGCCGGTCGTCGGCGCCCGCCGCGAGCTGGCCGAGGAGGTCGGGCTCGACGCCCGGCAGTGGCACGTGCTGGTCGACGTCGCCGCGTCGCCTGGGTTCACCGACGAGGTCGTGCGCGTGTTCCTGGCGCGCGAGTTGTCCGAGGTCGACCGCGACGTGCAGGGCGAGGAGGAGGCGGACCTGGAGGTCCACCGCTTCCCGGTCGAGGAGGCCGTGCGGATGGCGCTGGCCGGCGAGATCGTGAACGCGTCCACGGTGGCCGGGCTGCTCGCGGCCCGCGAGGTGCTGGAGGGGCGGGCCGAACCGCGCCCCGCCGACGCGCCTTTCCGCGACAAGCCCACCCGGTTCGTGGCGCGCAAGAAGTAGGTTGGACCCATGCAGACGGTGAAGGGCGCCTTCGCACGCTTGAAGGCGCCCTTCGGCGTTCTCGCGGCGGCGGGCGCGGGCGCGGTGCTGTTGCTGTTCGTCGACCCGAACCAGCCCGGCAACCTGCTGCCGAAGTGCCCGTTCAACTGGCTCACGGGGCTCGAGTGCCCCGGATGCGGTGCCACGCGCATGGTGCACGCGCTGCTGCACGGCGACGTAGTCAGCGCGTTCCACTACAACGCGGTGTTGCTCGCGTTGGGCGTCCCTCTGGCCGTGTGGCTGTTCGGGCGGTGGACGCGCGACAAGTGGACCGGGGAACGGCGATCCGTGCCCAAACGGGTCGGTGTCGCCGTTCTCGTCATCGCGGCCGTGTGGGGCGTCGGCCGCAACCTCGCCGGGATCTAGTGCGGTGACCCACAATCCTCACCGGGTTCTGCGCGGCCCGGGTGGACGCCTCGCGGCACCTCCCCCGCACCCCCGTACCAC
>NZ_JBHXCW010000307.1:0-7798 GCF_042725365.1 Lentzea sp. NPDC060358
GCCTCGAGGCGAGGAGATTCCCTGATGTCGAGAAGAGCGATCGCGCTGGCGCTGGCCGCCGCGCTGGCAGGGGCGGCGGCCCCCGCGCACGCGGCGCCGGCGGGCACCACCACGGCACAACAGCGGCACGGGCCGGGAGCGCGTGGGCTCGCGACCGTCACGCTGGTCACCGGCGACGAGGTCGTCCTCGACGGCGACCGGCTCGTCTCCGTCACCCCCGGCGCGCACCGGCGGCACATCTCGTTCCAGGTCACCCGGCACGGCGGCCGCGTGCACGTCGTCCCCTCCGACGCGGCGGGGCCGCTCGCCCTGGGACGGCTGGACGAGCGGCTGTTCGACGTCACCGGTCTCGTCGAGGCCGGGTACGACGACGCCCGGCGCGACACGGTGCCGGTGATCGTCTCCGGCGGCCGCCCGCCGACGGGAGCGCGGGTGGCGGGGGCGCTGCCCGTCGTGGACGCGGTCGCGGCCGAGGTGCCGAAGGCGACCGGGTGGCGGGCGCTGCCGGAGGGCGCCGGCAAGGTCTGGCTGGACGGGGTGGCCCGGCCGCTGCTGGACCGCAGCACCGCCCAGGTCGGCGCGCCCGCCGCGTGGGCGGCGGGACTGACGGGCGCGGGCGTGAAGGTCGGTGTGGTCGACACCGGTGTGGAGGGCGATCACCCCGACCTGGCCGGGCGGGAGATCGCCGCGCGCGACTTCACCGGCGAGCAGGACGGGATCGACCACTTCGGCCACGGAACGCACGTCGCGGCCACGATCGCGAGCCACCGCGCGCCGTACCGGGGTGTCGCCCCGGACGCCCGGTTGCTCGACGCCAAGGTCTGCGACTCGCGGGGCGCGTGCCCGGAGTCGACGATCATCGAAGGGATGCGGTGGGCCGCGGAGCAGGGCGCCGACGTGGTCAACATCAGCCTCGGCCTGCCCGCCACCGACGATCTCGACCCGGTCGAGGCGGCCGTGGAGGCGCTGTCGGCGGCGCACGGCACGTTGTTCGTCGTCTCGGCGGGCAACGAGGGAGCGGCGGAGTCCGTGCTGTCCCCCGGCACCGCGGACTCGGCGCTGACGGTCGGCGCGGTGGACCGCGACGACTCGCTCGCCGACTTCTCCAGCCGGGGCCCGCGGGTGCCCGACGGCGCGGTCAAACCCGACATCACCGCGCCCGGCGTGGGCATCGTCGCGGCGAGGGCGAGCACCGGCGGCTTCCCCGGTGTCCCCGGCAACCCGGCGCACACCGTCCTGTCCGGCACGTCGATGGCCTCCCCGCACGTCGCGGGGGCCGCGGCGCTCGTGGCGCAGCGGCACCCCGACTGGACCGGCGCGCGGCTCAAGGCGGCGCTGACCGCCTCGGCGCGGCCGAACCCCGCGCTCGGCGTCTTCGACCAGGGCTCCGGCCGGCTGGACGTCGCCGCCGCGCTGGCGACGACGGTGACCAGCGAGCCTTCCTCCGTCGCACTGGGCGTGCAGGAGTGGCCGCACGACGACGACGTCCCGCTGGTGAAACCCCTCGTGTACCGCAACGACGGCCCGCAGCCGGTCACGCTGGACCTGGCGGTGCGGGGTCGTGGGCCCGACGGCTCCGACCAGCCGGTGTTCTCGGTGTCCCCGGCCCGCACCACCGTCCCGGCGGGCGGCACCGCGGAGGTCGCCGTCACCGGTGACGCGCGGAAGGGACCGGTGGACGGGGTGTACTCGGGGTCGGTGGTGGCCACCGCGAACGGCGCGGAGGTGCTGCGGACACCGCTCGGGATGAACCGGGAGACCGAGCGCCACCCCGTCACCTTCGACTTCCCCGGCGCGCCGGACGGCACGAGGTCGACGGTCGTCGTGAACGCGGCCACCGGTGCCCGGACCTACCTGCGGGGCGGCAGCGCGCGGCTGCCCGCGGGCGACTACCTGGTCCAGGCGGTGCTGGGGCCGCAGGACGGCCCGCACACCGTCGTCACCCGGCCCGACCTGCGGGTGACCGGACCGGCGCACGTGGTCCTCGACGCGCGTCCGGCACGGCCGCTGGAGGTGGCCGCGCCCGACCCGGCGGCGGCCGCCGGTCAGCACCGCCTGGTGGTCCAGCGCAGGCTCTCCGGTGGCACCACGTCCCTGGAGGTCGTGCACCCCACCGGTTTCCCCGCCGGGACGCGGGTGGGCCACGCCGGGCCGTCGCTGCCCGCCGGCGACCTCGACGTGTTCGTGGCCGCCGAGTTCGCGAGCCCGTCCGGCACCTACTGGCTGGCGTGGAACGAACAGGGCCGGGTGCCCGACGGGTTCGTGCGCAGGCCCCGGCGGGCGGAGCTCGCGCAGGTGCGCACCACGATCGCGCTGAAGGCATCGGGTGGACGCGAGAACGTCCTGGACATCGCGATGTCCCCGTCCGGGGCGTTCGGTCCCGTCTTCGAGGCGGACGTGCCCGACTCGCGCACCGTGACCAGGTACGCGACGCCGGGCGTCCCCTGGACCTCGATGTTCTTCGGATTGGGGAGAACGATGGTGGGAGAGCAGGAGAGGTACCGTGCGGGCCGCACCCACGACCGCACGTTCGGCGCGCCCGTGGTCGGACCGGTGATGTACAACGACGCCAGTCCGAGCCTGACGCGCACCGGGAACGACGTGCTGGTGTCGCTGCCGATGTTCGGCGACCGGGAGCGCAACCAGGGCTACTTCGTCACCACCGCCGCACGGACGGCCCTGTACCGCGACGGGACGCTCGTGGGCGAGAACGCGGGCAGCGGGTACGGGGTGTTCACCGTGCCGCCGGGACCGGGCACCTACCGCGCCCGTGCCGAGGCGACGCGGTCCCCGGACGTGTCGGAGCTGAGCACCCGCGTCGTGGTGGACTGGACGTTCCGCTCGGACACGACCTCCGGTGAGCGCCGGCTGCCGATGTCGGTCGTGCGGTTCACGCCGGCGCTGGACCGCACGGGAACCGCCGCGGCGAACCGCCCGCTGAGCGTGCCGCTCGTCGTGGACCGCCAGCCCGGTGCGGACAACCCGCCGTTGGGCCGCTTCCGCGTCGAGGCCTCCTACGACGACGGGGCGCACTGGACGAGCGTGCCGGTCCTGGGGCACACGGCGCTCGTCGGGAACCGGGCGCCCGCGGGGGCGTTCGTGTCGCTGCGGGTGCGGGCCGCCGACGGCCGCGGCGGGGCACTGGACCAGACCGTGATCCGGGCCTACCGGCTCGGCTGACGGTCTGCGCGGGCGCCGGGCGGGGTAGCGGTGCTCCGCCCGGCGTCACGGGCACCGGGCCGGTCGAACACCCAGGGTCGGCCACAGGCACCGGACCGGTCACGGGCACAGGGCCAGCCACGGACACCGGACCGGCCACAGGCACCGGGCCAGCCACGAACACCCGGCTGGCCACGAACACCCGGCCGGTCACGAACACCCGGCCGGTCACGAACACCCGGCCGGTCACGAACACCCGGCCGGTCACGAACACCCGGCCGGTCACGAACACCCGGCCGGTCACGGGCACAGGGCGCGTCGCTCGACGCCGGGGAAGTGCGCCTCCCAGTCCACCCCGGCCGGGTCGGCGCAGACCTCGCGGACCACGGGGTCGACGTGCACCGCGAGCCGCCACACCGCCATCCCGCGCGCCGGCAGCAAGAGCAGCTCCCCGCTGCCGGCGTCGTACCTCGCGCCGTGGAACTCCACTCCCGTGCCCCGCAACGACAACGACTCCCGGCCACCCTCGAGGTCCAGCAGCCACACCGAGTCCCGGTGCACGGCGGTGACGGTCCGGCCGTCCTGGGAGAACTCCACCAGGGCCTGGGCCGGCACGCCCTCCGCCTCGGCGAGGGTGGTGAGCCCGCCGGCGACGTCGAACACGGTGAGGCGGCCGCTGTCGAGTTCGGAGACGGCGAGTCTGCCCGCGGGACCCGCCACCGCGGCGAGCCGTGCCGCACGGCTGAGGACCGGGGTGGTCCGCCCGTCGAGGAAACGCAGCTCCACCTCGTGACGGTCCCCCTCGCGGCGCACGACGACGACACCGGTGCCGTCCTCCAACGGTACAGCGCTTTCCACACCACCACCGGGCATCCGGACCCGTGTGGTGTCACCGGGACGCCAGTACACCGCCGCGCCGTCCTCGACGGCGGACATGAGGGTGCCCGCCCGGTCGACCCCGAGGGGCATCGGCCAGCCGGTCATCGTGGCGGTCCGGCGCGGCCGGCCGGGGTCGCGGAGGTCCCAGACCTCGAACCGGTCGGCGCGGACCAGCGTGAGCGCGGTGCTCTCGTCCGCGCTGAGCAGGTACAGGTAGCCGCCGGGCGGCACGTCGATCCTGCCCGCCGGCCGCCGGTCCGCTCCCCGCCCGGTCCAGAGGCGGTAGGCCACGGCCGTCGACCCGGCGTCGACCTCGGTGGTCACGGCGATGCCGCCGGGCAGCCGCGCGTAGCCCTCGCCGAGGGTGCTCGCCGTGCCCGCCGCCCTGGCGAGCAGGAGCGCGTCGCGGGCCCGGTCGGTGGGGGCGACGCGGTAGGCGGCCAGTGCGAGCGCCGCGGCCTCGCGCGGGCGGTCCAGCCCGTCCAGCGCGGTGTCGGCGGCGCGCGACGACAGCGCCTGGTTCCGTTCGCGGGTGGCGGCGCGCTGCGCGGTGACCGCGAAGGTGGCGGTGGCCGCCAGCAGCACGACGAGCACCACGAGGCACGCGACGAGCCGCCGCAGCCGGCGCACCCCCTTCCTGCGCAGCGCTTCCCGGTGGCGTTGCGCGGCCAGGCCCGCCTCGACGAACTCGCGTTCGGCCGCGTTGAGCCGCGGGCCCAGCAGGCGGGCCTGGTCGAGGTGGGCGCCGCGGTGCAGGGCGTCCGGGTCGCGGTCGTGGGCGTGCCAGGCCTCCGCGGCGGCGGTGAGCCTGCGGTGGACCCGCAACGACTCGCGGTCCTCCTCGAGCCAGCCGCGGAACCGGGGCCACCCGCGCACCAGGGCCTCGTGGGTCAGCTCGACCGTGTCGCGGCCGAGGGTGACCAGCCGGGCGGCCGCGAGGCGGTCGAGGAGCGCGTCGTCCGCGTCGAGCTCGGCGCGGAGCACCCGGCGGCGGGTGTCCTCGGTGCCGTCGCCCGGCACGACCAGCCGCTGGAACACGTCCCGCGCCGCCCGCCGCTCGTGCTCGGGCAACGCCTCGTACACCTGGTCCGCGGTCCGGGCCAGAGCGTGTTCGATGCCGCCGGCGTCCTCGTACGCCGCGAGGGTCAGCACCGCGCCGCGGCGCCGCCGCCATGTCTCCACCAGCACGTGCGAGGCCAGCGGCAGCACCCCCGGCCCGCCCGCGATGTCGGCGACCAGCCGCGCCACCAGCGAGTTCTCCAGGGAGACCCCGCGCAGCGCGGCCGGTTCGACGACGGCGCGGCGCACCTGTTCGGCGCTCATCGGCCCGACCAGCGTCTGCGAGCGGTGCAGCGCCTCGAGCAGTTCGGGGTGGCGGGCGCAGTGCCCGTAGAAGTCGGCGCGCACCCCGAGCACGACCCTGGCGGCGCCGGCGCTGTGGGTGAGCGCCCGCACCAGCCACCGCCGGTCGGCCTCCCCGCAGAGCGTGAACGCCTCCTCGAACTGGTCGACCACGAGCAGCAGCCCGTCCCCCGCCTGGCGCAGCAGCACGCGCAGGTGCTCCGGCCCGGCGGCGAGCTCGGCGCGCACGTCGACCGCCGACCGGTCGCCGGCCAGCGCCACGGCCAGCTCGGTGATCGGGTCGGCGCCGGGCGTGATGACCACGTGCTCGCCCCACCGCGCGGCCAGCCCCGCCCGCAGCAGCGAGGACTTGCCCGCGCCCGACACCCCGAACACCCCGACGAACGGCCGCTCCCGCACCAGTTCGAGCACCCTGCCGACCTCGGTCTCCCGGCCGAAGAACCGGTCGGCGTCGGCGACCTGGTAGGCCGCCAGCCCCACGTAGGGGGCGTCGCCGGGGTCCGGGTCCTCGACGGCCAGGTCCCGCCAGCGGTCCGTCCACTGCTCGACGTCTCCCCCGCAGGCGCGGACGAACGCCCTGGTGACCGCGAGGCTCGGCAGCCGGCGCCCGGCCACGGCCTCCGACAGCGCGGCCGGCGAGTAGTTGGCCCGGCGGCCCAGCTCCCGGTAGGAGGGCAGCCCGGCGACCCTCCGCAGCTGCCGCAGGTCCTCCGCGAACCGCCGGACCGGCGTGTCCTCCCCGGCCAGCGGGCGTTCCAGATGAGGCACCGCTCCCCCTTCAGCACCTCGATGCTGCCGGACCGGGCACCGGACCACGGCCACCATGCGGACCAGTCGGCGCGGCCCGCGACTCGTCCGGCCGGAGGGATCGGTTCGTACTCCGCGGGATCGCCGGGCCCCGGAGGCCATCATGGTCACCTCGACTCCTGGAGGCGGCCCGTGAGCACAGGTTCCGCGCCGACGCGCCCGGGCCGGTCGATTCCTCGTGCCGTGGCGTACTTCTGCGGCGCCGTCGCGGGTTGCGCGCTGATCCTCGTCGTCGTGGTGGCGCTCGCGCTCGTGAGCGACCGGCTGGGCGGTGGTGCCCTCTACTTCGCCGGCCTCGTCGCCGCCCACCTGGTCGCCCGGCCGATCGGCCGGCACGTCGTCGTCCGGTGCTGGGTGGGGTTCAAGCGCACGGTGGCGGCGGACGGGTGGTCCGCGCTGCGGGACGACCCGCGGCCACCCGTGCTCTACCTGCGCTCGTTCCAGGTGGACGACCTGCTGGCGCGCACCGGCGAGACCGCGCTGGACTACTTCCGGACCGAGGAGGAACGGCTCGCGCGCGCGTTCGCGCCGATCGGGCCGCTGATCGCGATCGGACGGCCGGGCGAGCCGCTCCCGCCGGCGGGTGTGCCGCGCGTCTACGTCGGGGACGACTGGCAGCGGGAGGTGCGCGACCTCGTCGGCCGCGCCCGGTTGGTCCTCATCGGCGCGGGGCGGGGCGAGGGCCTGCGGTGGGAGCTCGACCTGGTCACCGCGACAGTGGATCCGCGCCGCGTCGTCGTCCTGCTCCCGTTCGGGGACCGGGAGTACGACCACTTCCGGTCCGGTGTGGCCGGGGTGTTCCCGCACCCGTTGCCGGACCTCTCACCGCTGCCCGGCCCGGACGACCACGAGACCAGGGCGGCGCTGCGCTTCGCCGGGGACTGGCGTGCCGAGCTGGTGCACCTGCGGACCGGCCGCGCCACCAGCCTCGAGATGGCGGTGCTGGAACAGCTCGCCCCCGTCTTCGCGCACCTGGAGGATACGCAGGCCCCGGCCCGGCTCCGGCGTCAGCGCGACCTGCGGGCGCTGGTGCTCGGTGTGGCGGGCCTCACTCTCGCCCTGACCGCGTTGTGGGGGCTGCTGCGGGCCTTCGTGCTGCGCTGATGCCTCCGGTGACATGCGGGCATGTCACCGGACCGGGGTGCTGGGGTGATGTCCCGCCGAGCCGGTTCTCCCCAGTTTTCCGGTCATCGACGTTCCGGCCGAAACGAGGGGGAAGACCATGAAGCAGGGGTTGAGGAAGGTGTCCGCAGCGATCGCGGTCGCGGGAACGGTCGTCTGCCTGGCACCCGCGGCGGCGGCGCACGCCTCCCGCGGGGTGGGCGACGCGCTCCGCGAGGACCTCCAGGAGTACCTGGACGCGCACCGGGCGCAGGACCGCATGACGGCGGTCTCGCTGCGGGTGAGCTACCCGGACCGGCGTCCGGCGATCTCCGCCGGGGTGAGCGCGGACCGGCCGGTGCCGGACGACGCGCTGTGGCAGATCGGCAGCAACACTAAGAACTCCTAACATAATGATCTTGGAATACTGTTGATCATCTGGCTGTTGACCTTGGCGTGAGGAAGGGTGATCAGCTTCCGTGGATCGTGT
>NZ_JBHXCW010000308.1:0-7719 GCF_042725365.1 Lentzea sp. NPDC060358
CCTTCACGGTGAACGGCAAGACCTGCAAGACCGCCTGACGCGCGGAACGACGAGCGCCCGTCGCCACCTCCCGGTGGCGGCGGGCGTTTCGCGTTCCGTCGAATCGGGCGGGCGGCCGTCCTCGCATCGCGCCACCACCGGCCCCGCGCACACCCGACAGCGGGGCGGACGTCCTCGCATCGCGCCACCACCAGCCCCGCCCGCACCCGACAGCGGGGCGGACGTCCTCGGATCGCACCACCACCGGCCCCGCGCGCCCCCGACGGCGGGGCGGCCGGGAGGCTGGCGCGGCGAACCCCGTCTGCGGTAGACCAATCCCCCCGGCCGCCACCCGCCCCGCCACCACGCGAGACGGACCGGGTTCCCCCAGCCCGGCAGGAGGGCGGCCGGTTCCCCGGCGGCCCCTGCCGGAGTTTCCCCTGAAAGCGGCCTGTGAGCGCTAACAGGAGTCACCTGGCGTTATCGTCTCGACACTTGACGGCACGGTTGTTAGCGATAACACTCGCCGACCACAGCACTGTTGCCAGTCGGTGACATCGAGGAGAACCAATGAGGCTTGTCCGGATCGCGGTCACCACCGCACTCGCCGTCTCCCTCGCGGCGTGCGGTTCGTCGGAGAAGACAGTCGATCAGAAGAGCGGCTCGGGGGAAGGTGCGCTGATCGGCGTCACAATGCCCACGCGGTCGTCCGAGCGGTGGGTGCGCGACGGCGACAGCCTCAAGAAGTCCCTGGAGTCCAAGGGGTACAAGGTCGACCTGCAGTACGCCGAGGACAGCATCCCCACGCAGGCGAACCAGCTCGAGAACCAGATCACCAAGGGTGTCAAGCTGCTGATCGTCGCGTCGATCGACGGCAAGTCGCTCAGCTCCCAGCTGCAGCAGGCCGCCGACGCGAAGATCCCGGTGATCTCCTACGACCGCCTGCTCCTCAACACCCCGAACGTCGACTACTACGCGACGTTCGACAACTACAAGGTCGGCGTGCAGCAGGCGAACTCGCTGCTGGCCGGGCTGAAGACCAAGGGCGAGGGCCCGTTCAACATCGAGCTGTTCGCCGGGTCGTCCGACGACAACAACGCGACGTTCTTCTTCAACGGCGCGATGTCGGTCCTGCAGCCGCTGATCGACCAGGGCAAGCTCGTCGTGAAGTCCGGCCAGAAGGACTTCAACACCGTCGCGATCCTGCGCTGGGACCCGGCCACCGCGCAGAAGCGCATGGAGGACCTGCTCACCTCGACCTACGGCGGCGCCAAGGTCGACGGCGTGCTGTCCCCGTTCGACGGCATCTCCATCGGCATCATCTCCGCGCTGGGCAGCAACGGCTACGGCACGAACGGCCAGGCGCTCCCGATCGTGACCGGCCAGGACGCCCAGGTCGCCTCGGTGAAGTCGATCATCAAGGGCGACCAGTACTCCACGATCTTCAAGGACCTCCGCCAGCTGACGGACGTCGCGTCGAAGATGGCGGACTCGCTGCTCAAGGGCGGCAAGCCCGAGGTCAACAACACCACGGACTACAACAACGGCGTCAAGGTCGTGCCGTCGTTCCTGCTCCAGCCGGTTCCCGTCGACAAGGCGAACTACCAGAAGGAACTGGTCGAGTCCGGTTACTACACCGCCGACCAGCTCAAGTAGGTCCCGGTGACCGACGACGTCCTGGTGATGCGCGGCATCACCAAGAGGTTCGCGGGTGTCACCGCGCTGCACGAGGTCTCGCTGACCGTGCGGCGCGGTGAGATCCACGCGATCTGCGGGGAGAACGGCGCGGGCAAGTCCACGCTGATGAAGGTGCTGTCCGGGGTGCACCCGCACGGCACGTACGACGGCGAGATCCTGTTCGAGGGCGAGCCGTGCGTGTTCGGCGGCGTGCGCGACAGCGAGCGCCGCGGCATCGTGATCATCCACCAGGAGCTGGCGCTGTGCGGTCAGCTCTCCGTCGCCGAGAACCTGTTCCTGGGCAACGAGAGGGCGCGGCGCGGGTTCATCGACTGGAACCGCACCAACCACGAGGCCCAGGTGCTGCTCGACCGCGTGGGCCTGCGGGAGAACCCGACGACCCGGGTCGACGACCTCGGTGTCGGCAAGCAGCAGCTCGTCGAGATCGCCAAGGCGCTGTCGAAGGAGGTCAGCCTCCTGATCCTGGACGAGCCGACCGCCGCGCTCAACGACGACGACTCGCAGCACCTGCTCGACCTGCTCGAGGGCCTGCGGGACGAGGGCATCACCTGCGTGATCATCTCCCACAAGCTGGGCGAGGTCACCAGGATCGCCGACACCGTCACCGTGCTGCGGGACGGCAGGACCATCGAGACGCTGCCCGCGGAGGGACTCAGCGAGGAGCGCATCATCGCGGGCATGGTCGGCCGCGACCTCGACGACCGGTTCCCGCCGCGCACGCCCGACATCGGCGAGGAGGTGCTGCGGATCGAGGACTGGACGGTGCACAGCCCGGCCCAGCCCGACCGCAAGATCGTCGACGGCGCCACGCTCTCCCTGCGGCGCGGGGAGATCGTCGGTCTCGCCGGGCTGATGGGCGCCGGCCGCACCGAGCTCGCGATGAGCGTGTTCGGCCGCTCGTACGGCGTCGGAGTCTCGGGCCGCGTCGTCAAGGACGGCCGCGAGATCGACACGAGGACGGTCCGCGCGGCGATCGACCACGGCATCGCCTACGTGAGCGAGGACCGCAAGCGCTACGGGCTCAACCTGATCGAGGCCGTGCAGCGCAACGTCTCCGCGGCCGCGCTGGACAAGCTCTCGCGCCGCGGCTGGGTGAACGAGAACGAGGAGAACTCGGTCGCCGAGCGGTACCGTCGTTCGATGGGCATCAGGACGTCGACCGTGGCGACCCCCGTCGGCATGTTGTCCGGCGGCAACCAGCAGAAGGTCGTCCTGGCGAAGTGGATGTTCACCGACCCGGACGTGCTGATCCTCGACGAGCCCACGCGCGGCATCGACGTGGGCGCCAAGTACGAGATCTACTCCATCATCAACGACCTCGCCGCCCAGGGCCGCGCGGTGCTGGTGATCTCCTCGGAGCTGCCGGAGCTCCTCGGCCTGTGTGATCGCGTGTACGCGCTGTCGGAGGGCCGCATCACCGGTGAGGTGAGCCGTGCCGAGGCCACGCAGGAACGCCTGATGCAGTACATGACGCGAGGACAGAGCTCATGACCACGAAGACCGTGCCCGCCCCCGCCGCAGCTCCGCCCGAACGGCCCCGGCGGTTGTCGATCAACCTGCGGCAGTCGGGCATCTACGTCGCGTTCGCGTTGATCGTCGCGCTGTTCACGGTGGTCACGGGCGGCGACCTGCTGCAGCCGCAGAACATCTCGAACGTCATCGTGCAGAACTCGTACGTGCTGATCCTGGCGATCGGCATGATCCTGGTGATCATCGGCGGGCACATCGACCTGTCGGTCGGCTCGACGGTGGCGCTGACCGGTGCGATCTGCGCGGTGCTGACCGTCCAATGGGGACTGCCGTGGCCGGTGGCCGTGCTGCTGACGCTGCTGTCCGGCGCGTTGATCGGCGCGGCGCAGGGGTACTGGATCGCCTACTTCGGCATCCCCGCCTTCATCGTCACGCTGGCGGGCATGCTCGTGTTCCGCGCGCTCACCATGTCCACGCTGGGCAACCAGGGCATCGGGCCGTTCCCGGACGCGATCAGCAAGCTGTCCAACGGGTTCACGGGCGGCTACCTCGGCAACATCGGGCTCGGCCCGCTGGGGGGCGCCGACCTGCTGAGCCTGCTCGCCGGTCTCGCCTGCGTCGCGGGCTTCGCGTTGTCGCAGTGGCGCAAGCGCTCGGCGCGGCTCGGCTACGGCCAGGCCGTCGACCCGATGCCGGTGTTCGTGCTCAAGATCGCGGGCGTGGGCGTCGTCGTCATGGCCGTCGTCGTCCAGCTCGCCCGGTTCCGCAACCTGCCGTGGACGCTGGTGCTGCTCGCGGCGCTCGCGCTCGGCTACTCCCTGATGGCGAACAACTCCGTGTTCGGCCGTCACATCTACTCGATCGGCGGCAACCTGCAGGCCGCGACGCTGTCCGGCGTGAAGGTCAAGGCCGTCACGTTCTGGGTGTTCGTCAACATGGGCGTGCTCGCGGCGCTCGCCGGCGTGATCGTCGCCGGCCGGCTCAACCAGGCGGGCCCGACCGCTGGCGCGTCCTTCGAGCTCGACGCCATCGCGGCGGCGTTCATCGGCGGCGCGGCGGTGCAGGGCGGCGTCGGCAAGGTCGTCGGCGCGATCACCGGTGGCCTGATCATGGGCGTGATCAACAACGGCATGTCGCTGATCGGCGCGCCCAGTGAGCGCGTGATGCTCGTGAAGGGCCTCGTCCTGCTCGTCGCGGTCGCCTACGACGTCTGGACGAAGCGCCGCGCCTGACCCCACCACCGGAAGGCGGCCACGCACCTGGTCTCACCGTGGTCGTGACGGCCGCGCTGGTCCTGGTCACCCCGGCCGCCGCCAGACCGCTCGTGCGGTTCGGCGGCGGCCGCGGCACGACCGGTCGATCTTCGCAAACCTCGCGAGTCCACCGCGCGGTCCGGGCGCGGGAGTCGGGAGTGGACGGTCGAGGCGCACGAGCTGCGCAGCCCGGTGCCGCCCGGCCTGAACGCGGCACCAGGTTCTCCGCCTGGTCGTCGGAGAACCTCGCCGGCTGGACCGACGAGGGCGTGGTCCTCGCCTTCGGACCCGGCGTGAGCTGGGGCGACCGTGACGCGCGGACCCCGGCGTGAGCTGGGCCGACCGCGACGCGTGGCCCCAGCGATCGCCAAGCGCCACGGGAAGCACCACTTCTGCTCCCGCGCCGAGGCCGAGAGCGGTGTCGCCGCCGGCGACTCCCCACCGGCCCGGTCGCCGGCACCTCCGGGCAGACATACCTCTATTGGGGCAACGGTGAGGCATACGTCGTTCCGCTGAACAGTGACATGATCTCCTGTGATGCGGGGAAGGTCTCCCGGATCACCGGACTGGCGGGCCACCGCACGGAGTTCGACCGCGGCGGCAGCACCGTCGCGGTCACGCCCACACTGGAAAGCGTCGCGCCACAACGGATCCGGCCGCAGCACCGCCGGGCCCCGGCCGACTGATTCAAGGAGTTCGATGTCACAGCGGGAACCCGAGATCGGCCGGGAGCTCTTCGGCAGGCTCGGTGACACCGACGTACACCGGTACGTCCTCTCGTGGCCGGGCGGGATCACCGTGCGCGTGCTGGACTACGGCGGGGTGGTCCAGTCGCTGGAGGCCCCGGACCGCGACGGCGTGCCCGCCAACGTGGTGCTCGGGTTCCCGGCGCTCGACGACTACGTCGAGAACAGCCGGCCCGGCGCGAACCGGGTGTTCTTCGGCGCCCTGGTCGGCAGGTACGCCAACCGGATCGCCCGCGGCACCTTCACCCTCGACGGCACCGTGCACCACGTGCCGGTCAACGACGGCCCGAACAGCCTGCACGGCGGACCGGCCGGGTTCGACACCGAGGTGTGGTCCGCGACCGAACTGCGCGAACCGGACAGCGTGGGCGTCCGGCTGGACCTGGTGAGCCCGGACGGTGACAGCGGTTTCCCGGCCGCGGTGTCCACGCAGGTCACCTACCGGCTCGACCGGAGCAACCGGCTGAGCATCACCTACCGCGCGACCGCGGACGCGCCGACGGTGCTGAACCTGACCAACCACACCTACTGGAACCTCGCCGGCGAGGGCAGCGGCGACGTGCGCGGCCAGTCGCTGATGCTCAACGCGAGCAGGTTCTGCGCCGTCGACCGGACCCTGATCCCGGTGGGCGACCCGGCACCGGTCGAGGCGACCCCGTTCGACTTCCGCCTGCCGACCGCGATCGGTGCCCGCATCGGCGCGTCCGACCCGCAGCTCGAGATCGCGGGCGGCTACGACCACAACTGGGTGCTCGACGACGCGGGCCCGTTCGCCGCGCAGGCCTGCGACCCGGTCTCGGGCCGCCTGCTCACGATGTGGACGACGGAACCCGGCCTGCAGTTCTACTCCGGCAACTTCCTCACCGACGAGCTCGTCGGCACGGGCGGCCGTCCGTACGGGCGCCACGCCGGCTTCGCCCTGGAGGCGCAGCACTTCCCGGACTCGCCGAACCGCCCGGACTTCCCGAGCACGGTGCTGCGGCCCGGCGAGGTCTACCACCAGGAGACGGTGTTCCAGCTGTCCACTGCGGACTGAAGTTTCGAAAAGTCACCGCTGTGCAACAGCTGTCGAATCGACAGGTGATTCGAACGAGGGCGAAACACGGACCGGGCACGCTCGTGTCGTGTTCCGGGAAACGGCTCTGCTCGACCTCAGCCCCGCCGACCGCGCGCTGTTCCGGGAGTTCGGCGCCGGTCCGGTGAGGACTCCGCCCTTCGACCGCGTCCACCACGCGGTCGAGGCGTGCGCCGCACGACATCCGCTCGTGACGGCGGTGGAACACGGCGGACACTCGCTGACGTACGGGGAACTCGACGCGAGGGCGTCGTTGCTCGCCGAGCTCCTCGTCCGCCGCGGTGTGCGGACCGGTGAGCACGTCGGGCTGTTCCTGTCCCGGTCGACGTGGCTGGCGGTCGGCGTCCTCGCGGTGCTCAAGGCCGGCGCGGTGTGCGTGCTGCAGGACGCGGCCACCACGCCCGAACACGAGCTGCGCCACGTCGTGCGCGCCGCCCGTGTCGACCTGGTGCTCACCACGACCGCCGACCGCCTGCCGGAGCACCTCGCCGAGGTCGTCGCCGTCGACGCGCTGCCGGACCGGCGCCCGCTGCACCGCACCCCCACCGCGGAGCCGGACCTCGCCGCCGCCCTGGTCACCCCGGGCGGGGTGGTGCGGCTCTCCCACGCGACGCTGTGCAACCTGTTGCTGACCGCGCCCGGTTCGCTGGGCATCGGGCCGGGCACCAGGGTGGCGCAGCTGCTGCACCTCGCCTCCGTCCCGGCGCTGTGGGAGGTCCTCGGCACGCTGGTGAACGGCGGCACACTCGTCCTGCGCGGCGACGACCCCGGCCGGGTCGCGAGCACCGCCGACGTCGTGATCGCCACGCCGAACGTCCTGGAGTCGCTCGACCCGGACGCCTGCCGCGGCGTCCGCACGGTCGCGGTGACCGGGGAGCGCTGCCCGCCGGCGCTGGCGCAGGAGTGGTCGCGCCACGCCGAGTTCCTCAACGCGTGCGGGCGGACCGAGCTCGGCGGCGTCACCACCGTGGACCGGCACGAACCGGGCAGCGGCGCGGTCACCATCGGCAGGCCCGTGCCGAACACGACCGTCTACGTCCTCGACGAGCACCGGAGACCGTGCCCGATCGGCGTGATCGGCGAGATGTGGGCCGGCGGGGCGTGCGTGGGCGAGGGCCGGGCGGTCGACGACCTGACGGCGCGGCGGTACCGCCCCGACCCGTTCCTGGGCGGGGACCACGTGATGGTGCGGACGCGCGACCTGGTCCGGTGGACCGGGGACGGCAGGCTGGAGCACCACGGGCGGGCCGGCGACCTGGTCGTGGTGCGCGGGTTCCCCGTCGCCCTGAACGCCGTCACCGCGGCGCTGGAGACCGCGGCGAGACGTGCCACGACCCTCGTGCACGACGGGACGCTAATCGCCTTCGTCAGCCCGGCCACCACGAAGCCCGACACGGCCCGGCGCGCGGTGGCGCGCCGGCTGCCGTACTACTGCGTGCCGTCGCTCGTCGTCGCCGTCGACGCGTTGCCGGCGACCGGCCGCGGGAAGGTGGACCGG
>NZ_JBHXCW010000309.1:0-7715 GCF_042725365.1 Lentzea sp. NPDC060358
ACAGTTCGCTGGTCCGAGCGGAGTGTTAGCGTCGCGAACCATCGGGTTCTGGGGGTGACATGACGGTCTGGGAAGCAATCGCGGTGGTCATCGCGGGTGTGTTCGCAGGCGGCATCAACACCGTCGTCGGCAGCGGCACGCTCGTGACCTTCCCGGTGCTCCTCGCCGTCGGGTACCCGCCGGTGGTGGCGAACGTGTCCAACAGCCTGGGGCTCGTGCCCGGCTCGCTGTCGGGCGCGTGGGGCTACCGCGAGGAGCTCAAGGGGCAGGCCGGCCGGATCAAGCGGCTGCTGCCCGCGTCGATCCTCGGCGGGATCGTCGGCGCGATCCTGCTGGTGACGTTGCCGGACAAGGCCTTCACGGCGATCGTGCCGGTGCTGATCGTGATCGCGCTGGTGCTGGTGGTCATCCAGCCGTGGCTCAACCGCAAGCTCGCGGACCGGCGCAACGACAACGACGGCGGTCTGCTGCTGTGGTTCGGCGTGTTCGCGGCCGGCATCTACGGCGGCTACTTCGGGGCCGCGCAGGGCGTGCTCGTCATGGGGCTCATGGGCGTGCTCGTGAGCGAGCACCTGCAGCGGCTCAACGCGCTGAAGAACGTGCTCACCGCGTTCGTGAACCTCGTCGCCGGAGTCATGTTCATCTTCATCGCCGACGTGGCGTGGCTGGTCGTGCTGCTGCTGGCCGTCGGCTCGGTCGTCGGCGGGCAGATCGGCGCGAAGATCGGCCGCAAACTCCCACCCGCCGTGTTGCGCGGCGTCATCGTGGTGGTGGGAGTCGCGGCGATCGTTCAGCTGCTCACCAGGTAGCTACAGCGCGAACGCGCGGGCGGCGGCCAGGAACGCGTCGTTCTCGTCCGGCTCGCCGATCGTCACGCGGGTGCCCTCGCCCACGAACGCGCGCACCACGACCTTGTGGGTCAGGCAGTGCTCGTTGAACTCCGCGGTGCGCTCGCCCAGCGGCAGCCACACGAAGTTCGCCTGGGTCTCCGGCACCTCGTAGCCCATCGCCTGCAGCTCGCCGCGGACGCGGATGCGCTCGGCGACGATCGCGCGGCAGCGGACCATCAGCTCGTCCTCGGCGTCGAGCGACGCCATCGCGGCGACCTGGGCCAGCGCGTTCACCGAGAACGGCACGTAGACCTTGCGCAGCACATCGGCGACGGCCGGCGGGGCGACCGCGTAGCCGATCCGCAGGCCCGCGAGGCCGTAGGCCTTGGAGAACGTCCGCAGCACCGCCACGTTGTCGCGGCCGGACGCCCACAGCTGCTTCGCGAGCTCGACGCCGTCCGGGACGTGCGCGTCGTCGACGAACTCCTTGTAGGCCTCGTCGAGCACCACCAGCACGTCGTCCGGCACACGGGCGATGAACGCCTCGATCTCCTCGGTGCGCAGCGCCGTGCCCGTCGGGTTGTTCGGGTTGCAGACGAAGACCATCCGCGTGTTCGGCGTGATCGCCGCCAGCATCGCGTCCAGGTCGTGCGTGTGCTCCGAGTTCAACGGCACGCGGATCTGCTTCGCGCCCGCCACGTGCGTGACGATCGGGTAGGCCTCGAAGGACCTCCAGGCGAACAGCACCTCGTCGTTCTCGGTGCAGGTGGCCTGGACGAGCTGCTGGCACAGGGTCACCGAGCCGCAGCCGAGGGCGAGGTGGTCCGCGGGCACGCCGAGCTTCTCGGACAGCCGGGCGGTCAGCTCGGTGCTGCCGGAGTCCGGGTACCGGTTGATGGCGGTGGCCGCGTCGGCGATCGCCTTCACGACGCTCGGCAGCGGTCCCGCCGACACCTCGTTGCTCGCGAGCTTGATGGCGCCGGGGATGGTCCTGCCGGGCACGTAGGACGGCAGGGACGCCAGGTCAGCACGGGTTCGCACGGTCATGCTCCCGATCCTCGCATTGCTCCGTCCGATTGGTCACGTTGACTGGAGTTCACCCCGGCGTGCGAGGGTGAACCATGACCACTACCCGCGTCGAGACGCTATCCCTGACCGACGGCCGTGAGCTGCGGGTGACGATCGCCGAACCCGACTCCGCCGTGCGGGGCGGTCTCGTGGTGCTGCACGAGGCCCGCGGGATCACCGCCGGGGTGCGCACGCTCGTCAGCAGCCTCGCCGGCGAGGGCTGGCTCGCCATCGCGCCGCACCTCTACGACGAGGACCGCGTGCACGGCGACGACATCAGGGACCGGGTCAGCAAGCTCAACGGCGACCGCCTGCTCGCCGACACCGACGTCGCGTTCGTCTGGCTCGGGCAGCGGGGGGTCGGTGCGGACCGCATGGGCGTCGTCGGCTTCGACATCGGCGGCTCGGTCGCGATGGTGGTCGCCGCGAGCCGCACGATCGGCGCCGCCGTCACCGTGCAGGGACCCGGCATCCTCGAGCCCCTCTCGGACGGGCTCCCCGCGCTGGTGGACGTCGCGTCCGACCTGTCGTGCCCGTGGCTCGGCATCTACCGCGACGACGACTCGGAAGAAGTGAGCAAGCTTCGTGATGCTGTGATCAGGTCGGAAACCGCGTCGGATGTCGTCCGTTTCGACGTTTCGAGTGACGAAGCATGGGCTCGTGCGTTGAACTGGTTCGACGCACACATGAGGTAAGGGTCTTTCCGGCGGATTGGAACCGAACAGGCGTCCGGGTACATCTAAGGAGTGCTTCGGACGGCCGACTGGGTGTGGTGACGAGTAACGCCCAGTGCTGCGGTGACGAGTTAAGCAGTGCAGGGGGTTGTGAGGGATGGCTGAAGGCACTGGGACGAGTGGGACGACGACAGGCACGGGGGCGGCGCCAGTGGTGACGCCTGATCCGACTACGGCGACGACCACGTCGACCACCGTGCCGATCACGGCGGAACAACTGGCGGCGGCCAAGCCCGCCATGCAGGCGCAGATGCTGGTCGACAAGGCCGAGGCGAGCCACGCCGCGGCCAAGCTCGACCAGGCGGCCGACAGCGGCAAGCTGACGCTCGACTTCGAAGCGGCGGACGCCCTGATCAAGGCCGTCGACGCCGCCCGCGACCAGGTCATGGACCTGTGGAAGCGCGCGACGGACCAGCTGGCCACGCCGCTGCAGCTCGGGGAGAACCCCGTCGCCAAGGCGATCAGCGCCCGGTTCAACGACCTCGCCGTCGGCGAGGACTCCGGCGCGGCCAAGGCGTTGCTCGACCTCTTCAAGGTCCTCGACGACATCAGCAACGCCCTGAGCCGCAACCGCGACACGATGCGCGACGCCGATGAAGATGCCGAGAAGTCCATGAAGAACGCCGGGGGGTCCTGGTGAGCTACGGATCGCACGACAACAAGGGCGACAAGGGCGGCAACGGGTCGCGGCACGACGACCACAAGTACGACCGCAACGACCTGCACGAGCCGGTCGACTGGATGACGTACACGCACGAGCAGCTCTACAACATGGTGCACACGGGCGTGAACCTCGCCGGTGCCCAGGCCGCCGCCACGAACTGGGCGAAGATCGGCGAGGACATCGCCGGCGTGCGCGCGAACCTGCTCAAGGCCGTCGAGGACTCGAGCGTCGGCTGGGACAGCGAGTCCGCGCGCCTGGCCCGCGACGGCCTCACCGAGGTCACGAACTGGGTCGACGACACGGCGACCTACGCCACCAAGGTCTCCGCGGCCATCACGACCGAGACGAGCAACGTCGAGACCGCCCGCGCCGCGATGCCCCCGCCCCCGGCGGCCCCCCAGGCGCCGGTGCCGACCGACGCGGCGGTCAACCCGGTGCTGCGCGACCGGCTGATGACGGTCGACCAGGCCGACAGCTTCGGCGCGGTGTCGAACCTGCAGGACGCGCGCCTGGTCCGCACGACCGGCGGTGAGTTCGCGGGCTTCGAGGCCATCGGCACGAGCCCCGTCGAGACCCTCGCGGCCAACGACGCCTCGCACCGCCTCGCGGCCGACGTCATGGCGGCGTTCCAGCGCAACTCGGCCGCGGTCGACCAGACCGTGCCGCAGCAGTTCACGCCTCCGGTCAACCCGGTCAACCCGACGCCGACCACGCCCGACCTGGGCGGCACGCGCACGCCGGGCACCCCGGACACGACCGCGGGCGGGGGCGCGGGCGCTCCCGTGGCGACCAGTCCCACGACGAACCAGAACCGCGGCACCACGAACGCGTCGTCGCGTGGCGGCGGTGGCGGTGGTGGCTTCGGTGGTGGCCGTGGCGGTGGCGGCGGAGGGTTCGGTGGCGGCATGGGCATGGCCCGGCCGTTCAACCCCAACTCCGGCGGCCAGGGCGGCGGCGGTGGCGCGGGCGGTGCTAGCGGACCCGGTGTCGCCGGTGGTGCCGCGGGCGTCAACGAGGCCACGCGCGGTGGTGCCGGTGCCGCGGCGGCCGCGGCGTCGCAGGCGGGCGGCAACCAGACGAAGGCGTTCCAGAACCCGCTCGCGATGGGCGGTGCGCCGATGGCCGGTGCCGCCGGTGGCGGTGGCCGTGACGACGCGCGTGAGCACAAGAGCGCGAGTTACCTGGAAGAGGACGACAACGTGTTCGGCTTGGACCGCAAGGCAGCTCCGCCGGTGATCGGTCAGTGAGCGAACGCCAGTTCACGGTGAGCTCGCAGGAGTTCTTCCTGCTGTGGCAAGCCGTGCACGGCGAGGACCGCACCGTGCCGCTCGGAACGCCCCACGTCGGGGCGACCCGGGCGGCGCGGCAGCGCCTCGTCGAGACGAGCTCGCAGACGCTGCAGGCTCGCCGGCTGGGAACGGTCCAGCGCCCCGACCCCGACCTGCGCGCGCTGGTCGCGGGCCTCGGCGAGTTCGACCGCGCGCTGGAGATCGCGTTCTTCAAGGGCACCGAACTGGCCCGCGGCATCGCCTGCGCGGGCTGGGGCGGTGCGTTCGGCGCCCGCGTGAACGGCGAGGTGCACCTCTACCCGTTCCACCCGACGTCGCTGGCCTCGGCCACCGTGTCGTCGCTGCCGGGCCTCGCGCCGGGCACCGGCCGCGCCGTGAACGTCCGCTGGGACGACTACGTGCGCGCGGGCAAGGCGGGGGAGCAGGAGGGCAAGCAGGCGTTCCTCGACGTCCTGCGCGGCGCCGGCGTCCGCGAACCCGAGGCGCACACGCTGCTGCGCCTCGTCACGTCCCGCATCGGCGGCGGCGAGCTCGGCCTGACCGCCCGCAACCGCGATGGCGTGCCGCGCCCGACCGGCCGTTCGGTGTCGTGGCTCGACACCCGCGAGGGCCGGTACCTCCTGCGCAAGCAGGACGGCTGGCTCGTGCTCGCGCCCGCGGACGCGGCCCGGCTGACCAGCGCCGTCGACGAGCTGCTCGCGGCGGGATAGGCCCATACAGGCGGGCTCGCGCAAGTCCGCCAATCACACATGGACGTGCGGTTCTGCCTGGGTTAGACATGGGGCATGACCGACACCGACGTCGAACTGCTGTGGCGCCCGGACCCCGCGAGGGACAACGGGATGACCGCGTTCCGGGCTTGGCTGAGCTCCGAGCGCGGCCACGACTTCCCCGACTACGAGTCGCTGTGGGAGTGGTCCGTCGCCGACCTCGAGGGTTTCTGGGGCGCCATAGCTTCGTACTTCGACGTCAAGTTCCACACCGCGCCCGAGCGCGTGCTGGGCTCCACCGACATGCCGGGCGCCCGGTGGTTCCCCGGCTCGACGCTCAACTACGCCGAGCACGCGCTGCGTCGCGGTGACGACGACGACCTGGCCGTGATCTTCCACCGCGAGGACGGCGTCACTTCTTCTTTGACGTTCGGTGCGCTGCGTTCGCGCGTGGCCGCTTTCCGGGCCGCATTGGCTTCTCTGGGCGTCTCGCAGGGCGACCGGGTGGTCGCACTCGTGCCGAACGCCCCCGAGGCCCTGATCGCCTTCCTGGCCGCCGCCTCGCTGGGCGCCACGTGGTCGTCGTGCTCGCCGGACTTCGGCGCCCGCGCCGTCGCCGACCGCTTCACCCAGATCGAGCCCGCCGTGCTCGTCGCGGTCTCCGGCTACGTCTACAACGGACGGTCGTTCGACTGCCGCCCGGTCGTCGAGGAGATCCGCGCGCAGCTGCCCGGCCTGCGCGCCACCGTGCTGATCGACTACCTGGACAACGGCGCGGCGCTGCCGGACGCGCTGTCGTTCGCGGAGCTGGTGGCGGCCAACGAGGGCGCGCCGCTGGAGTTCACGCCGGTGCCGTTCGACCACCCGCTGTGGGTGCTCTACTCGTCCGGCACCACGGGCCTGCCCAAGGGCATCGTCCAGGGCCACGGCGGCATCGTCGTGGAGCACCTGAAGATGCTGGCCCTGCACGGCGACCTCGGCCCCGGCGACCGCTTCTTCTGGTTCACCACCACCGGCTGGATGATGTGGAACTACCTGGTCGGCGGCCTGCTCGTGGGCACGACGATCGTCCTGTTCGACGGCAGCCCGGCCTACCCGTCGCTGAACGTCCTGTGGCACCTGGCGGAGCAGCACCGCGTCACGTACTTCGGCACGTCGGCGCCGTACGTCCAGTCTTGCCTGAAGGAGGGTCTGAACCCGTCCGAGAGCTACGACCTGACGGGCCTGCGCGTCGTCGGCTCGACCGGCGCGCCCCTGACGCCGGAGGGCTTCCGCTGGATCGCCTCGGCCGTCGGCAAGGACGTCCAGATCGCGTCGGTCTCCGGCGGCACCGACCTCTGCACGGCGTTCGTGGCCGCCTCCCCGGACCGCCCGGTGTGGCTGGGCGAGCTGTCCTGCCGGGCCCTCGGCGCGTCGGTCTTCGCGTTCGACGAGGCCGGCACCGCACTGGACGACGAGGTCGGCGAGCTCGTGATCACCAAGCCGATGCCGTCGATGCCGGTGTTCTTCTGGGGCGACGAGGACGGCTCGCGGCTGCGCGACGCGTACTTCGACACCTACCCCGGCATCTGGCGCCACGGCGACTGGATCCGCATCACCCCGCGCGGCTCGGCGGTGATCTACGGCCGCTCCGACTCGACCCTGAACCGCGGCGGCGTCCGCATGGGCACCTCGGAGTTCTACCGCGTGGTCGAGTCGGTCGACGGCGTCGTCGACTCGCTGGTGATCGACACCTCCGGCGTCACCGAAGGCGAACTGCTCTGCTTCGTCGTGCTCGACGGCGTGCAGCTCGCCGACGTGGAACCGGTGCTGCGCCGCGAATTGCGCTCGTCGCTCTCCCCGCGCCACGTGCCGAACAGGTTCGTGGCCGTGGCCGAGATTCCGCGGACGCTGAACGGCAAGAAGTGCGAGGTCCCGGTCAAGAAGATCCTGGCGGGTGCCGACCCGGACAAGGCCGTGAGCCGCGGCGCGCTGCGCAATCCCGAGTCGCTGCGACCCTTCCTGGAACTCGTTTCGGAATGATCTAGATCACTCCGTTCGCCGCGACCAGGCGTTTAACGCCCCTCTCCGCCCCTCCGCACATGCTCTGACCAGCGCGAACGGGGTGGGGAGGGGGGCGTTTTGCAAGTCGGTTGAGGACCTGTGTAACCTATGCGTCGTGGCCAAGGATGGTCCCGGGAGGCTTCGCCTAGTCTGGTCTATGGCGCCGCACTGCTAATGCGGTTTGGGGTAACCCCCCATCCCGGGTTCAAATCCCGGAGCCTCCGCAAGGCCGAGCCTCTAGGGGATCGGTTACAATTGAATATTACGCGCTCGTAGCTCAACGGATAGAGCATCTGACTACGGATCAGAAGGTTGCAGGTTCGAATCCTGCCGAGCGCACAACGTCGAGACCCCGGTGGACATGTCCACCGGGGTCT
>NZ_JBHXCW010000310.1:0-7702 GCF_042725365.1 Lentzea sp. NPDC060358
CCCCGGAGACGGGGTGCCGCGGCCGGGTCAGAAGTTCTTCTTCGAGACCGTCCACGGGTACTTCGACGCGAGCCCGGACGGGTCCAGGACGTACGAGCGGGCCGCCTGGTTGCCGTTGAGCACCATGTCGAGGAACTGGACGACCGCGGTCATGCCGTCGGTCATCTGGTTGCCGGTGATGAAGCCGACGTGCCCGGCCTGGGGGTGCATGGCGAGCACGGCCGGAACGGTGACCAGGTCGTAGTTGGCCCGCGTGTTGTCGTAGGCGATGTCGGAGGGCCCGCCGGCCATGAACAGGGCCGGCGTGTGGAGCTTGGCGAGCTCGGCGCGGGAGTACCCGAAGGAGCCGTCGGCGAACAGGCCGCTGTCGAGCGACACCACGGCGTCCACCCGGCTGTCCTGCGCGGCGATCAGGCCCTCGATCCCGCCGCAGGAGTGACCGGCGGCGGCGACCTTCGTCAGGTCGAGCCGCTGGGACAGCGGTGCGCCGGAGCGGTTCTGCTCCCGCTCCGCCCACGTGATGGCGCCGGTCAGCAGGGAGGGGATCGGGGAGCCGCTCGGCACGCCGTTGGGCGAGCCGTCCGCCGAACCGGTGTCCACCACGACGACACCCTTCGACGCGATGAACGTCAACGCCCTGGTGACCTCGCTGTTGTTCGTGTGCGCGCAGGCGCCGTTGCCGAACACCAGCACCGGCATCCGCACTCCCACCGCCTGCGGGTTCGCCGGGCGGAACACGGTGTAGCGGTTGTCGCCGTAGGCGGCCTCCCGGGTGACCGGGAAGTTGTTGCCCACCAGGGAATCGCCGGTCGGCGGGGGTTCGGTCACCGAGCCGGTGCAGGCCACGCCGTTGAGCGTGAACGCCGACGGGACGGCCGAGGCGGCGCCCGAGGTGGCGTTGAAGCCGAAGGACGCCGTGCCCCCGGTGGCGATGGCACCGTTCCACGACGCGTTGGTCACCGACACCTGCGCCCCCGACTGGGCCGCGGAACCGTTCCACAGCTGCGTGATGCGCTCGTCGCCGGCGAACGTCCAGGCCACCTGCCAGCCGGTGACCGCACTGCCGAGGTTCGTGACCGTCACGGCCGCGCCGAACCCGCCCTGCCACTGCGACCCGATCGAGTAGTCGACACGGCATCCGGCGGCGGACGGCGCCGCTGCCGCCGTTGCGCCGGCCGCGGTCAACGCGGTGGTCATCGCCACCGCGGCCACCAACGCCACTTTGGGCCGGACACGGGGAACCGTCGTGAACACAGTCATCTCCTCGCTCGGGACCGGGACGAACTGATCTGGGAGCGCTCCCAGCCAACCTCCGGACTGTGTGCTGGTGGCGGTACGGCCGTCAAGAGATGTGTCTGCTAAAAATTCCGGTTTCACTCGATCAGTGCAGGCGTGTTTCGTGAAGTGCCGAGCAGGCACCGCGCCGGGCGTGGTTCACGAGACCTCCACTTCCTCTCCACGTCCGGCGCGGCACCCGTCCCTACGCTCCGAAGCCGGTGCCGGGGTGCAGGAGGACCAACGCCATGATCACGCTCCAGAACCTCTTCCGCGCCGAGGCGGTGCGGCACTCCGCCGAGCGGCACCTGGGCGAGCCGCGCCACCGGTTCCTGCGCGCCGTGCTCCGGCGGCGGCGCGCGGTGCCCGTGGTCCACCAGACCGAGGCGACCGACTGCGGCCTGGCCTGCCTGACCATGGTGCTGCGGTGGCACGGCAGCGAGGTCACGCTGCAGGGGCTGCGGGAGAGGTTCCCGATCTCGGTGCGCGGCACCACCGTCGCGGACCTGGTGGCGATGGGGTCCGCGCTGGACATGGCGCCGCGCGCCGTCAAAGCCGAGCTCGACCAGCTCCGGCAGCTCGCGGTGCCGTGCGTCCTGCACTGGGACATGAACCACTTCGTGGTCCTGCACTCCGCCGACCGCCGGTACGCGCACGTCGTCGATCCCGCGGCCGGACCGCGGCGGATACCGCTCGCGGAAGTGTCCCGGCACTTCACCGGGGTCGCACTGGAACTCGCGGCCCCGGCTTCCCGGCAGCCGCTGCCGGCGCAGACCAGGTTCGGGTTTCGCGCCCTGCTGTCGCCGCTGCGGGCCATCCGCGGGGTCGCGCTGGCCGTCTTCCTCGCCGCGTGCCTCGTCGAGGCAGCCGCGCTGGTGGCCCCGTTCTACCTGCAGACGGTCATCGACCGGGTGGTCCGGCTCGGGGACACGGGCGTGCTGCCGGTGCTCGCGGCCGGGTTCGGCGCGGTCGTCGTGGTGCACGGGACGCTCACCCTGGCGCGGTCGCTCCTGCTCAGCCGGCTGGGGCTGCGCTTCACCGAGCACTGGCTGGCGCGTGCCTACGCCACGCTGCTGACATTGCCGATGTCGTTCTTCCAGGCGCGGTACATCAGCGACGTCATCTCCCGGTTCCGCAGCGTCCGGGAGATCCAGACCAGGCTGTCGGTCGCGGCCATCGAGTCCATCGTGGACGGTGCGATGGGGTTGATCACCGTCGTCATCCTCTTCTTCTACGACGCGCGTCTCGCGCTGATCCCCGCCGGCGCGTTCGTGCTGTACGCCGTCGTCCGGCGCCAGGTCGCGCTCCGGCAGCTCGACGCCGAGACCGAACTGCTCCAGCACAACATCGGCCAGCAGGCGTACCTGCACGAGACCATCAAGGGCATCCAGGCCGTCAAGATGTTCGTGGCCGAGCCGTTCCGGCTGTCCGCGTGGTCGAACCACCTCGTCAAGTCCTCCAACCGCGAGGCGCGGGTGCAGCGCCTGGTCGCGCTCAGCACGTCCGCCAGGGTCCTGATCGGCGGTGGGGAGAACATCGCCTCGATCGGCTTCGGCGCCGCCATGGTGATCGGCGGGCAGTGGAGCCTCGGCATGCTGTTCTCGTTCTACGGCTTCAAGGTGCTGTTCCAGAGCCGGGCGTACGCGCTGGCCGACAAGCTGGCCGAGGTGGCGCTGCTGCGGCCGCACCTCGACCAGCTGGCGGACGTCATCTGCGCGAAGCCGGAGCCGGTCTCGGGCGACGCGCACGGCCGTGGCCGGATCGAGTCGCTGGAACTGCGCGACCTCGGCTTCCGCTACTCCCCGCTCGACCGCCCGGTGCTGGTGGCGTGCTCGTTCCGGGTCGGGCAGGGAGAAACGCTGGCGATCTCGGGCAGTTCCGGCGCCGGCAAGAGCACGCTCATCCGCGTGCTGGTCGGGCTCCTCACGCCCACCCACGGCCAGATCGTCGTCAACGGCGCGGAGCTGACCGACGAGGACCGGCGGTGGTACCGCGGCCGTCTCGGCGCGGTCATGCAGGACGACCAGCTGGTCGGCGGCACGATCAAGGAGAACATCTGCTTCGCGGACTCCGCGCCGGACCTCGGGCACATGCGGCGGTGCGCCGAGATCGCCTGCATCGCGGAGGACGTCGAGCGGATGCCGCTGGGGTTCGACACGCCGTGCGGTGACATGGGTTCCACGCTGTCCGGTGGCCAGCGCCAGCGGATCCTCCTGGCCAGGGCGCTCTACAAACGACCGGACGTCCTGGTGCTCGACGAGGCGACCAGCAACCTCGACCCCCTCAACGAGGGGCGGGTGTTCGAGAACCTGCGGGAGCTGCCCATGATCAAGATCCTGGTCGCGCACCGCCAGGAGACGCTGCGGATGGCCGAGCGCACCCTGCCGCTGCGGCGCGGGCGTCTCGGCACGACCGACCCCGCCGGCGAGGTGAGCGCCTGACCGGCGTCAGGGTTCCAGCCACCGGAGGGCGAGCGACTCGGCCGTGTCGGTCGGCCGGCGAGCCCGGCAGTACTGCCGGCGGTTCGACCGGATGAACGGGTGCGGATCCCTGCCCTCGGCGAGCATCGCGGCGACCCGGGCCTTGAACTCGGCGACGTCGGGGAACCGGACCTCCGTGCGCGGGTCGAACGGCGTGAACCAGGAATCGGCCACGTCCGCGGTCGTGTACAGGGCGTAGGTCATGGCGCAGATCCGGTACTCCCCCGTCCACAGCACGGGTTCCGCGCGCCCGAGGCGGACCGCCGTCACCCGGTGCAGCCCGTCCCGCACGAACTGGCGCCCGTCGGGGAACCGGTCGACGACGATCGGGGCGGGCCGGCCGGTGGGCGACCGCACGTCGCGGAAGTCGCCACCGTCACGCACGTGCGCCGTCATCGCCCGCCGTGCCGCGAGCGGCAGGCGGAAACCGGACTGCGTGGGCACCAGGTCGTCGAGTTCCAGCATCACCGCTCCACGCCGGATGACAGCTCGCGGACCAGGTGCGTGTCCAACTCCCCCGTGCCCGCGGGCAGGCGATCGGCAGGTCGCACGATCACGGCCGAGATCTCCGGTGACTCGAACGCGGCGGGCACCGCGGCGTGCTCCGCGCGGAACACCGCGCCACATTCCTCGCGCCGCCGCGGTGTGCGGGGCGAGGGCTGGAGGTCCAGGACCACCACCGCGGCGAGGCGCACGGCGGCGGCAGCGATCCCCGTCTCCTCCCGCAGCTCGCGGAGCGCGCACCCGGCCGGCGACTCACCCTCGTCCCGCAGTCCTCCCGGCAGCTCCCAGCAGCCGCGCCCGCGGTTGCGCACGAGCACCAGCCCGCCGGGGACCTCCAGCAGGACGAGCGCGAGCGTGATCCGGCCGAAGCGCTCGGCGTCCCGGTCGACGCGTTGCAGGTGCACGAGGCGATCTCCTCGTTCGCCGAAGGTCAGCACGTCACGGCCTGGCGGTGATCACGCGGCGCCGCAGGGACTCGCACCCGGCGAGGAGCGCCGGCAGGTTCTCGCGGAGCGCGTCGAGCACACCTCGGGGCCGCTGCCCGGTCAGGTCCTCGAAGTCGGTGCTCACGACCGCGTGCCGGCCCTCGGCCACCGCGAGCTCGATGTCGACCAGGGCGTCGGCCACGTGCTCCCACAGGCCGAGCCGGAGCAGGTTCCGCCGCAGCACGGCCGGTTCCGTCGGCACGGCGACGACCTCCCGGCCGCACAGCTCACCGGCGGCGGTCGCGATGGTCTGCCGGTCGATCGCCTCCCCGCCGGTGATGTCGAGGACCCGGCGCCCGCCGGAACGGGCCGAGAGCGCCGCCGCGGCGGCTCGCGCGCAGTCGTCCCGCAGGACGTAGCCGATCGGGGCGGCCGGCGCGATGGTGGTCAGCCTCCCGAACACGAGCGCCACGGGCAGGGTGTCGAAGAACTGGTCGGCGTAGAGGTTGTTGCGCAGCACCGTCCAGTCGAGCGCGCTCTCCTCGAGGCGGAGCTCGGTCTGCCAGTGGTCGTCGAACAGCGACGGCTCCGGCGTCGGCCCGGGCGCGCTGATCGACGTGTAGACCACGTGCGCGACGCCGCGGCGTTGCGCCGCCGCGATCACCGCCCGGTGCCGCGCGAGCCGGCGCCGGCGGGTCGGATCGGACCCGGTGCTGATGAGCAGCAGCCGGTCCACCCCGGTGAACGCGCGCTCCAGGGAGCCGGGCAGGTCGAAGTCGGCGTAGCGGACCTCGACGCCGTCGCGCAGGAGGCCGGCCGCACGCTCCGGTGAGCGCGTCGTGGCCACGACGTGGTCCGTCCCGGCGGCCCGCAGCAGCTCGACCACCTGGCGCCCGAGGTGCCCGTTCGCCCCTGCCACCAGCAACGTCCGCCCGCTCACACCGCCACCCGAGCGGCGTCGTCGACACGCTCCTCGCCGGGCAACGCCCGCAGGTCCGCGATCTCGCGCAACCACAGCGTCGAGACCGCGTCGCTCGGCATGCGCCAGTCGGCCCTGGGCGACAGCCCGACGGCCGTGACCTTCGGCCCGTCCGGCATCGCCGACCGCTTGAACTGGCTGCCGAAGAACGCGTAGTAGAAGATCCCCAGCCACCTGAGGATCTGCTCGGGTGCGTACCGGCCCTCGAACGCGCGCTCCGCGAGCCGGAACACCTTCCTCGGGGAGAATCCCGAGTGGACGGTGTGGAACACGAAGAAGTCCTGGAGCTCGTCGGGGCCGACGATCTCCTCGGTGTTCTGCGAGGAGCGTCCGTCCGCGGTGGGCGGCAACAGCTCCGCGGTGCTCGGGGTGGCGCAGATGTCACGCAGGACCGCCGCGGTCTTCTCGTCGAACAGGGTGTCCGCGCACCACTGCACCAGCTGCCGCACGAGCGTTTTCGGCACCCCGGCGTTGACGTGGTACATCGACATCTGGTCGCCGTTGAACGTGCAGTAGCCCAGCGCCAGCTCGGTGAGGTCTCCGGTGCCGAGGTTGAAACCGCCGTGCAGACCGGCGACGTCCATCAGGATCCGGGTCCGCTCCCGCGCCTGCGCGTTCTGGAACGTCGCGTCGTGGCGTCCGGCGTGCCCGATCGCGCCGAGGTGGTGCGCGGTCGACTCCCCGATCGGGATCACCTCGCACGTGACGCCCAGGAGGCCGGCCAGCGCCTCGGCGTTGCTCCGCGTCCGGCTCGTCGTGCCGGGGCCCGGCATCGTGACGGCGACGACGCCCCGCCGGTCGGCGCCCAGCCGGTCGAAGGACTTCACCGCGACCAGCAGTGCCAGGGTCGAGTCGAGGCCACCGGACAGGCCGATGCTCACCACCGGCCCGGATCGCCGCGCGGTCAGGTGCCGCAGCCGCGTGCACAGCGCCGTGGTCTGGATGCTGAAGGCCTCGAAGCAGTGCTCCGCCCGCTCCTCGGGGTCCTCCGGCACGAACGGCGTGCGTGACGGCACCGGTCTGAGCGCACCGGCGGCGGGACCGTCGGACTCCGGCCGCGGCAGGGAGAACTCGACCCTGCGCAGCGGCCCGCCGGTCGCGCAGGAGAACCCGGAGCTCCGCGCCCGCACCCCGCCGAGGTGCTGGAGGTCGACGTCGGTCACGAGCAGCTCGGTCTCGAAGCCGAACCGGCGCGACTCGGCCAGCGTGGCGCCGTTCTCGACGATCATCGAGTGGCCGCCGAACACGGTGTCGGTCGAGGACTCGCCCGGACCGGCCGCGGCGTAGACGTAGGCCGCCGCGCACCGCGCGGCCTGCTCGCGGACCAGGTCACGGCGGCGGCGGGACTTGCCGGCCAGCTCGTTGCTCGCCGAGAGGTTCGCGAGGACCGTCGCGCCGCCGAGCGCCAGCCGGCCGCTCGCCGGCTGCGGTGTCCACAGGTCTTCGCAGATCTCGACGCCGATCGTGCAGCCGGGCAGGTTGCGGGCCGCGAACATCAGGTCCTCGCCGAACGGCGCCCGGTCGCCCGCGATCTCCACCTCGTCCCGCGTCCGCAGCGCACCGGAGGTGAACCAGCGCTGCTCGTGGTACTCCCCCGCGGTGGGCAGGCAGACCTTGGGCACGACGCCGGCGAGGCGGCCGCCGGCCACGAGGGCGGCGCAGTTGTAGAGGCGTCCGCCCACCCGGACCGGGAGCCCGGCGATCGCCGCGACGCCCAGTCGCAGACTGGCCCGGAGCACCTCGCGCAGCCCCTGCTCCGCGGCGTCGAGCAGCACCTCCTGGTGGAACAGGTCGGCGCACGTGTAGCCGGTGAGCCCGAGCTCGGGGAACACGGCGAGCCGGCAGCCGCGAGCGGCGGCCCGCTCCAGCGCCTCGACTGTGGCGCGCGTGTTGTGGGCGACGTCGGCCACCCGCACCGGCGGCGACACCGCGGCCACGCGCAGGTAGCCGAGGCCGGTGAGTTCAGGTTCGTTGCGTCCCATGTGGTTCGGCTCCCCGTTCGGCACGAGTACGTCGGAAAGGGGAGGGCCGCCGCCTGC
>NZ_JBHXCW010000311.1:0-7686 GCF_042725365.1 Lentzea sp. NPDC060358
GCGGGGGGGGGGGGGGGGGGGGGGGGGGGGGGGGTGGGGGGGGGGCCGGCGGGGGGGGGTTCGGCGGCGGGGGGGGCGGCGGGGGAGGCGGGGGTGGGGTCGGTGGCGGAGGAGGTGGCGGCAGAGGCGGCTAGGCCGGCCGAGGAGGACGACCCCGGGACGGCAACGGCGGCGGGCGACTCGACGGCGCCGGGGGCGGCTGCACTGGGGGCGTCGGCTGAACCGGGGGCGGTTGCTGCACCGGAGGCGGCGGCTGCACCGGAGGCGGCGGAAGCCTGGTCGCCGGAGGCGGTGGCCGGGTCCGCGGCGGCCGGGTCCGCGGAGTCCGCGGCGCCTGAGTCTGCGGCGGCTTGATCGGCTGCAGCTCGATCGGCGGCGGCAGCGGGACCGGCGGCAGCCACGACGACATCGGTGGCGGACGTGGCGGAATCGTCAGCGGCGCCGGTGCCCGCGTCAAAACCGGTACCGGCCACCGCTGCCGGATCCGCGGCCCCGGACGGCGTCCCCACCCAGGCCGGCACCTGCGGCAGCGGTGCCGGGTCGCCCGACGGCGCGGCCTCCGCCCTGGCGTGGCGCGGCGGGACGGCCAGGCGCAGCACGTCGATCATGCCGCCCGCGTACCGGTCGGCGATTGCGCGGGCCAGTGCCGCGATCTCCGGCGCCAGCACCGGTTCCGGCGAGACGACCTTCTCGATGAAGGCCAGTTTCTTGCCGTACTTGGAGCTCTCGGCGCGCTCCAGCAGGTAGCCGTCGACCAGCTGGCCCGCGAACCGCACGCGCACGCGGCAGCCGGGGACGGCGGCTTCGTCCAGTTCGGACGGAACCTGGTAGTCGAACGGCCGGTCGAGGTGGGCCAGCGGCACGTCCACCACGATCCGGGCGACCGGCAGCGACTCCGCGGGGACTCGCTCCCCTTTCCTCGCTCCGGTCTTCGCGCTCATGCCCCTGGTGTATCAGACAGCCCCGACAGTCACGCGTTGCGCCTCACCAAACCGGTGAAGCCCGCCACGAACAGGGTCGCGAACGCCCAGGCCAGCACCTGCAGCGCCCAGGTCGAGGCGAGGACCAGGCGGCCCGCGTCCGAGGCGGCGTCGACGGTGCAGCGGGCCACGTCCACCTTGACCAGCGGTGTCGCCACGTTGAGGGCGTAGCCGACCTGTTCGACGACCGAGCAGCGCACGGCTCCGGAGAGCAGCACCACGCCGACCGACACCGCGAGCACCCCGGCGAGCCACACCAGGGCGAGGCCGGGGCGGTAGCCGTGGCCGACGGTCATGCCGCGGACGAGGTGCCACAGGCGGCCCCACCGGGAGAGCTGCCCGCGCAGGCGCAGGTCGCGTTGCTGGGCGACGCGGATGCGGCGCACGTCGCGTTCGTGGCCGGCGGCCTGGTGGGCGGTGGCGAGCTGGGTCCACGGCTGCGCCGAGTAGCGCAGCGTGCGGGTGGCCAGGAAGCTCAGCCATTCGTCCACAGTGGCGTCTCGCGGCAGGCCCTCGTAGGTGAGGCCTTCGAGTTGCGCGTCGCCCTCGATGCCGTGGAACGGCAGGAAGATCTCCTTGCCCACGCGCACGTGCCGCAGATCGAGCGCGACGCCGGGGGAACGCACGCGGCTCCCCCGCATCAGCAGCTGCCCGTCCACGCGCGTGCCGCGCAATCGCACCGATGCGTGCACGCCGCCGCCCGAGATCTCGCAACCCTGGTTGAGGAAGATGCCGTCGCCGACGCGCAGGTCCACCAGGAAGACGCCGTCCTCGAAGCGCCCGCCGCCGCACATCAGCACGCCGGCGATCTGCGAGCCGCTCAGCGTCACGGTCCCCGACGCGTGGAAGCCCTCGTCCAGGTACGCGCTGCCGCCGATGCGCAGGTGCAGCGCGTCGATCGACTCCGCCGCGGTCAGGCGGGCGCCGCTGAGCCGCAGGTGGTGGTCGACGGCCAGGCCGCGGGCCTCCAGCGACGGCGCGACCAGGCCGCTCAGGTCCAGCAGGGTGAACTGCGCGCGGCTGAGCACCACGGGCTCGTCGGCCTTGCAGTCCACCAGCACCAGTGGCCGCTTCGCCACCACGTCGGACAGGTCGAGCCGGCCGGTGATCGTCGCGCCGACGATCTTCAGGCCTCCCGGGTCCAACGATTCGTGATCGATCATCCGCCGCCGGATCTCGTCCCCCGTGATCTCCACGGCCGAGACGTTAGCCGGAGATCGACTCGCGGCCGTTCTCGACGTGACCGCACAGCCGGCGGCGGAACGCGGGCTCCTCCTCGACGGTGACGGTGAGGTCGTACCAGCCGGAGTTCAGGGCGGTCAGCCACGGGATCACGTGCCGGTGCCCCGGACGCACGACGTACTTGCGCCGTCCCAGCACGAACGTCAGCCGTGTCGTTCCGGAGTTCTCGAACGTCAGAGTCACTACACGGCTGTATCCGCGCACCGACGACGAGACGCGCGCACGGTCCGAGGACGTTCCGGCGAACTCGCGCCGGAAACCGTTGGGCCCCAGCAACACGAGGTCATGGTCACCCACGACGTCAAGGGACGCCTCCGATGCGACGTCGAAGTGCTGCGGCACAGCGAATTGTCCCGAGTACGGGTACAAGGCGAGGTGGACCGACGACGCACCGGAGTTCGACATCTCCAGCCGAGAACCGCGCAGGGACGCATCGGGCTGATAAGGCAACGCACGCGCACGGCGGCGTCCGGCCTCCTGCTCCGGCATCTTCTGCGACGACGGCGGCGCGGGGCGCCAGCGCGGGGTTGCGGGCGGCACGGCGGCGGGTTCGCCGACCTCGGGCCACGTCCGGCGCCGGTCGAAGTCGAACGCCGAAGTCAGGTCTCCCGCAACGGTCCTGCGCCACGAAGAGATCTCTTCCGACCGCACTCCGGTCCACTTCTCGAGGAACTGCGTCATCGACGTGTGGTCGAACACTTGCGAGCACACGTAACCGCCGACGGACCACGGCGAGACGACGGTCATCGGCACGCGCGCACCCAGCCCCAACGGCCGGTCGCCCACGTACTCGTCGGTGACGGACAACGGCGGGCGCGGCGGCGGCACGTGGTCGAAGAAGCCGTCGTTCTCGTCGTAGGTGATGAACAGGACCGTGGACTCCCACACCTCCTGGTTCGACGCCAGCGCGTCCAGCACCTGGTAGGTGATCGAGGCGGACGCGGCGGGCGACGACGCTCCGGGGTGCTCGGAGTCCACCGAGGACGGCACCAGGTACGAGACGGCGGGAAGGCGCCCGCTCGCCACGTCGGCCCGGAACTCCTCCCCCAGCCCGCCGGGCCGCACGCGGTGCAGTCCGCGCGAGTACAGCGACCTCTCGGCCGCGGACAGCGCCGACAGGTCGAGCGAGCCGATCAGCGCCGGGTCGCCGGTGGCGTACAGCCTGTCGAGCGAGGAGAACCCCGCCGGGAGCACCTTGCGCGCGATCTGCTTGAACCGCAGGTAGAACTCCAGGTTGTTGTCCTGGAAGTTGTCCCACTCCTGGTAGACCCGCCACGACCGGCCCGCCGCCTCGAGGCGTTCCGGGTAGGTGCTCCACGTGTACCCGGCGTGGTGGTCCTCGTCGTAGGCCGCGTTGCCGGTCGCCCGCCCGCCGGACGGCTCGAACCCCGTGTGGCCGGACACCCAGTAGTTGCGGTTCGGCGAGGTCGACGACGGCACCGAGCAGTGGTAGGCGTCGCACAGCGTGAAGGTGTCCGCGAGCTCGTGGTGGAACGGGAGGTCCTGGCGCGTGTAGAACGCCATGGTCGCCGCGGTCTTCGCCGGCACCCAGTTGTCGTTCCAGCCGCCGCGCAACGCCGAGTGGCCGCCGTTCCAGCTGTGGTCGAGGTCGCCGATGTACTGGATGTCCCGCCCCGACGCCGCCTCACGCACCGGGAACGGCAACACGCCGGACTGGTTGAACACACCCCTCAGTGCGTTGCGGTCGGAGAACCCCCGCACACCGCGGAGTGTGCCGTAGTAGTGGTCGAACGAACGGTTCTCCTGCATCAACAGCACGACGTGCTTGATCGCACGCAACCCTCCCGCACGGGGTTCGCGAGCCAGCGCGGCGTAGACCGACGGCGGCAGCAGGGTGCCCGCACCAGCGGCGGCAACCGCGGCCATGAACCCACGACGAGAGAGCGACATGTACCGAGTTTGTAGTCCCACGACGTGTCGCGGAACCAACCCTCGTATGAACAACGGCTCTGGTTAGCGTTCGGGCAACGCCCTGTCATCACTCTTCGGTCCGTAGGCAGGAACACGGACGAGGGGAAACCACCATGAGATTGCGCATCGCTGCTGCGGCTCTCGCCATCGGGCTGTGCACGGCCGGTGTCGCCCAAGCGGACGACGTCCCGCCGGAGTTCGCGAACAGACCCACTCCGGCGGACTGCTACAACGCCGTCCCCACGATCGTCGGGGCGGGCATGATCGTCGGGACGGTGAACGCGGACGTCATCCTCGGCAGCCCCGGACCCGACACCATCTTCGGCCTGGGCGGCGACGACATCATCATCGGGCTGGCCGACGACGACGTGATCGACGCCGGTCCCGGCAACGACCTCGTCTGCGCCGGCCGGGGCGAGGACGAGGTCCAGGGCGGGCCGCACCACGACACCGTCTACGGCGAGCCCGGTGACGACGAGCTGCGGGGCGGGCTCGGCATGGACCTGCTGTCCGGCGACGCGGGCTGGGACGCGGGCGACGGCCAGGGCGGGCTCGACTTCTGCCCGCCGTCCACCGAGCTGCCGGTCAGCTGCTAGCGGCCTGCCGCAACAGGATCCGGGTCGCCGCGTCGGGCGCGACCCCGAGCTCGCGCAACGACTCCAGCACGCGCGCACGGACCTCCGCGGTTCTCCGCGGGCTCCGTGCGCGCAGTGCCGCGGCGAGCGCGAGGCGGTGCCCGCGCGGGTCGAACGGCTCCAGCTCGAGCGCCCGTTCGGCCAGCCGGCCCGCCTCGGCGGGAGCACCGGTGACGAGCCGCGACTCCCCCAGCGACAGCAGGTTCTCCACGTGCCGCGCGCGCACCCGGCCGACCTCGGCCTCGCACACGCCGGCCAGGTCCGCGAGCGGTTCGCCCCGCCACAGTGCGACCGCCTGGCCGAGCCGGCCCGCGTCGCTCAGCTCGTCGAACGACCACAGGTCCGCGGTCAGCAGCCCGCCCCGCACCAGCCGGATCGTGCGGCCGTCGCTGCGCACGCAGTAGCTCGCCTCGCCGCCCGCCCGGCCGGGCTCCAGCAGCCGCCGCAGGTGCGTCGTGGTCACCCGCAGGTTCCGCGCGGCACTGGCCGGGTCCAGGTCCGGCCACAGCAGGTCCACGGCCTGCTCCCGGCTCAGCACCGGCCGCAGCACCAGCAACCCGAGCAGCTGCCGGACGCGTGCGCGGCGCAGCTCCGGCGCGTCGGCCGGGACGCCGTTCCTGGTCACCCGCACGGGTCCGAGGACCTCGATGCCGATCCGGTGGTCCGGTGGCGCGGGCACGGTGGTGAGGAGCTTCGCGGCACCGGCGGCGAGTCCCGGATCGCGGGCCAGCTCCCGCAACCGCCGGTGCACCGCGGGCCCGACCCGGTCGGCGAGCCAGGTCCCGAGCCTCGTCCTGCCCGCCGCGGCGTACCGGACGGCGAGCTCCACCGACCACGGCAGCGGGAGGAAGCACAGGGCGTGCTGCTCCGGCAGGCCGGCACCCGGATCGCCCCGCCTGGCACGCAGAAGAGCGCGTCCGGCCTCCCGCGCCCGGCGGTGCGACGGTCCCAGGTCCGTGCCGTCCCACCGTTCCCGCAGCTCGTCGCTGAGCACGTACCCGAGCGTGAGGAACCTGCGCAGGTGCCGTTCGGTGACCTTGACCTCCACCGGCCACCGGGCGAGGTGCTGCTTGTAGAGATCACGGGCGAGGTCCTCCTCGCCCCGTGCGACGGCAACCGCCGCGTGCGACGCACACGCCAGCACGGCATCGCGTGGATTGTCCTGCTCCCCGGGAAGTTCCATCGTCGTCTCACCGAAGGACGCGGCGATGACGGTGTGCAGCGCACGCGCTACGAACTCCCCACGCGCTGTGCCGTCCGGATCGTCCCCGTTGAACTCGACAGCTTCGCCGTCGAACCACCGTGCCGCGGCGGCGTGGCGCAGGGCGAGGTCGTCGTCCAGCCCGCGTTCGGCGAGCTCGGCCGCGTCCTGCCCGCGCCCGCACATCGACAGGCAGTGCACGTGGAACCGGATCGTGGACACGGCCAGCGCCCTGGGCACCTCGGCGGTGGGCGCCTGCGCGAGGTGGACCAGCGCCTCCTCCGGGTCACCCGCGAGCTCCGCGACGACCGCGGCGGCGCTGTGCCGCAACAACCTCAGCACCGGCGAGTGAGCCTCGACCCGCTGCGCCCTCCGCGCCACCTCGGCGAGCCTGCCCAGATCACCCCGGGAGTGCGCGGTGATCACCGCCTGCCCGAGCGCCACCGCGGCCCCGTCGTGGTCCCCCGCGGCGAGCATCCCGGCGCAGGCGCGGTCGGCCAGGCCGTCGACGGCCGGGTCGCCGAAGTCGTGGGCGTGCACGACCGCGGCCCGGAGCAACAGGAAGGCCGGTTCGTCGAACAGGTGCTGGGGCACCGCCTCCAGCCACTGCTCGGCGGTGGCGCACGGCAACACCGACAGCGTGGTCCGCACGAGCTCCACCGCCAGCCGCCCGAGCAGCGGCCAGTCGTTGCCACGACAAGCGATCCGCCCGGCACCGGCCAGTTCCCCCCGCGCCACCAGAACCTCGACTGCCTTGGCTCGCAGGTGATCCGTGGGCACGAGGCCGGCCCACAGGTCGTGTGCGCGATACCGACCGTCGTCGAGCCTGTTGACCAACGGCACTTTCGCGATCACACGCGCCAGATCCACCGCCGTGCCCGCCACCGCAGCGACCTCGGCCTCGGTGGCGGACCTGAGCACGACCAGCGCGGCCAGCGCACGCCGAGCCGGCTCCGCCAGCCCGTGCAGCACCTCCTCGGCGGCGTAGCGCCACGACGCGGAAGGTCCCGCGGTCAGCGACAGCCGGACGAGGGCGGGCCACCCGTGCAGGTCCTCGGCGAGCTCGCGCCCGAACCACCGGGCGAGCGCGGCCGTCTCGGCGTCGGTGAACGCGAGGTCGGCCGTGCCGATCGCCGCCACGTCCCCCGCCGCTTCCCTGCGGGCGAGCGGAAGGGCGGGCACGCACCGGCCGGACAGCACGAGGTGCGCGGTCCCGGGCAACCACCGCACCAGCGCGCCGAGAAGTTCGGCGCCGGGCGAGCCGTCCGGGACCTCGTGGACGTCGTCGAGCACCAGGCAGACGTCGAGCGGCGACCTCCCGCGCAACGCCCGGAGCACCTGCCCGGCGGAGGGCTCGCCGTCCGGGTCGCCGAGCGCGTCCAGGATCGACCGCGCCAACCGGCCGGCGTCCTCGCAGCCGGGCCCGCAGGTCACCCAGACGTCGACCCCGCGCGGCTCCGCGAGGTTGGCGCGCACGGCCTGCGCCACCGCCGTCGTCTTGCCGAACCCGGCCCCGGCCGTGACCAGGGTGACGGGCCGGCACCACCGCGACCTCAGCCGGTCGACGAGCCGCAGGCGCGGCAGCTCGACGTCGAGCGGACGCGGCACCGCGCGCAAGCCGGCCGTGTTGGAGTCCCCCACGCACTGCGGAGGCGACCGCCGGCCGGAAAATACGCCACACGGCCCGCCCCTCGGG
>NZ_JBHXCW010000312.1:0-7639 GCF_042725365.1 Lentzea sp. NPDC060358
CATCAAGGGCTCGCACGGCGCGTCTGCACCGGACAGGGGGACCATCCGGGACCGGGCGAGGGGGGATTCACCCGGAGATTCCGACCTTCCGGGACTGAACTCCCGGGCGGTGCTGCTCTGCGTCCCGAGGGGACTCAGTGCTTGATCTTGTCCTTGCTCACGCGCTCGGTCTTCGGGTCGACCACCGCGTGCTCCTTGGTGATCGGCTCCGTGTTCGCGACCGGGCTCACGGCGGGCTCCACCCGCTCGTCGCGGAAGTGGCCGTCGCGGAGGTGCTCGTCGTGCACGCGGTCGTCGCGGAACGCCTCCGAACGGGGCTCCGGCACGACCGGCTCCTCCTCCTCGATCAGCTTGCGGCGCGCGGGCATCACCGCGAGCAGCAGGCCGAAGATCGCGAGGCCGAGGTGCAGCCAGTTGTCGTTGGTGTTGACCGCCAACGGGTTGCCGTACTGCTCGGCCGGGTTCTGCGCGAGGATCCCCGTGATCATGAGGTCCCACACGAAGAGCGCGGCGAAGCCCGCGAACAGCAGCCAGCCGTACAGCCGGGCGAGGCCCGAGCCGAGAGCCATGAGCAGGCCGAGCACGCCGACGGCAACCATCACCAGGTTGTGCAACGGGTTCACCGAGAACCCGAGCACGTACGACTGGGCAGCCCAGTCGCCCACGCCGGTGCGTGTGAAGCCCACGACGCCGAACACGATGAACGCGATGCCGGCCAGACCGGCCAGCAACTGCACCGGTTGCAGACCGGCGACCTTGACAGTGACGCGGTGGGTCATGTCGCCCTCCAGGCTCCGTTCTTGTCGTCGCCTGACTACCCCGCGTGCCCTCCGGTCAAACCGTTCGGGCGCTCAGCGGGTGCCCTTGCGGCCGATGCCCGCGTACGCGCCGGGCACCACGCTCGGCGCCTCCATCGTGAGGCCTTCCATCAGCTGCACGACGGGCGCCGGGTGCGAGACGACGAGGAACCCGCCCGCGGGCAGGGCGTGCCGGTAGCGGCGCACCACGCGGCCGGGACCGGTCGAGTCGTCGACGTAGCGCAGGACGTCGACCATCAGCACCGCGTACGGCTCGCGGAGGTCCAGGTGCGCCACCACGCCGGGGTGCCGCAGCACCTGCTCCGGCCGCCGCAGGTCCGCCTGAACCGCGCACGCGCGCGGTTCGCCGCGCAGCAGCCCGCGGCCGAACGCGACGGTCACCGGGTCCGCGTCCACGTAGACGACGCGGGCCTCCGGCAGCGTCTGGTGGGTCGACCCGCACGTCGGGATGCCCGCGCCGAGGTCGAGGAACTGGCGCACGCCCGCCGCCCAGCAGTGGCGGACGGCGTGGCGCAGGAAGGTGCGGTGCGCGCGCGTGACCAGCGGTAACTCGGGGTCGATCCGGACCGCCTGCTTGGCGAACGCCCTGTCGGCGGCGTAGTTGTGCGCGCCGCCCAGGTAGAAGTCGTGGATCCGCGCGGCGTTGGGCCGACGTACGTCGACCTCGTAGCGTGCGAAGGCGGGGACCGCGGCCATTCGCAGAGCGTAACTGGCGCCTAGACCATTCGGGCGAAGTTTTCGAAGATTCTTTGGGTCCGTCTGACATGGACGACTCCGCGACACCCCCGGGACACCCGTGCGGGAGGGCCCGGTCCACCCCACTGAGACCGGGCCACGTAGCGCGTACGGGGATCGAACCCGTGTTTCCGGAGTGAGAATCCGGTGTCCTGACCACTGGACGAACACGCCGAGGACGAGCATTCACAAAGAAATGCTCGCAGAGAATATCGGAAAGTGAACTAGCTGGTCACAGCTTCGAGGGCGCTCCGGCCCATTCCTCTGCGGTAATCATGGAACAATGATGACCGAGAAGCCGCGGGGGCCGCAAAGCAATTAATCGAGCGTGCCCGCCCGAGGACCGCGGCCACGCGGGCACCACCTCTGTGGCAGCGTCGCACGTGGCTCACGACCGCGTGGGCCTTCCGGCGCTGGAGGAGGGTCCGTGACGCGCACCGGTGGCGACGTCGTCGTCGAGACGCTGGAGGCGCTCGGCGCGAGCACCGCGTTCGGCATCCCCGGGCAGCACGCGCTCGGGCTGTTCGACGCGCTGCGCCGTTCTCGCCTGCGGTACGTCGGGGCGCGGACCGAGGTCAACGCCGCCTTCGCCGCGGACGGGCACGCGCGGATCACCGGGTCGGTGACCCCGCTGCTCGTGTCGACCGGGCCGGGCGCGCTGCACACGCTCGCCGCGCTGCAGGAGTCGGCCGCCTCGTCGGCACCGGTGCTCGGCATCTCCTCGCAGGTCCCCCGCGCCGGGCTCGGCGGCGTGCGCGGCGGGTACCTGCACGAGCTGCCCGACCAGCTGGCGTCGTTCCGCGGGGTGGTCAAGCACGCGCGGCTCGTGCGGCAGGTGTCGCAGATCCCGTCGGCGCTGGCCGAGGCGTGGGAGATCGCGCTCGGCGCGCCGTTCGGGCCGGTGTGGCTGGAGATCCCGCAGGACGTGCTGCTCGCGCCCGCGTCCGTGCCGCCGGTGACGGCGGTGGCGTGGTCGGCGCGCCCGCTGCCGCCGCGGGCCGAACTGGTCGCCGAGGCCGTGCGGCTGCTGGACGGCGCCGCGCGGCCCGCGATCCTCGCCGGGGGTGGCGCTTCCGCCCCGGAGGTGCTGGAGCTGGCCGAGAAGCTGCGGGCGCCGGTCGTGACGACGTTCGGCGGCAAGGGGAAGTTCCCCTGGGACCATCCGCTGTCCGCGCGGGCGTGGCTCGAGGACTTCCACACCACGGAGTTCCTGGCCGACGCGGACGTGCTGCTGGTCGTGGGCTCCGGGCTCGGCGAGCTGTCGAGCAACTACCGGACGTTGCGGCCGCGTGGTGCGGTGGTCCAGGTCGAGGCGGACCTCGGCAAGCTGGAGTCGAACCACCCCGCCCTCGGCATCCACGCCGACGCCCGGCTCGCGGTGCGCGCGCTGGCTTCCGGGGTGGCGCCGCGGGCCGCCGACGGCGTCGCGGAGCACCGGGTGCGGGAGCTGCTGGACCGGGTGCGGGACCGGTTCGCCGGGCAGGAGCTGGACCTCGAGTGGCAGGTGCTGGACGCGCTGCGGGCGGCGGTCCCGGACGGCACGCACACGTGCTGGGACATGACGATCCTGGCCTACTGGGCCTGGTCGGCGTGGGACCCGCGCGGCGGCGCGCAGCTCTCGGCCCAGGGCGCCGGCGGTCTCGGCTACGCCTTCCCCGCCGCTCTGGGGGTCGCGGCGGCCGGGGCCGGGCCGGTGCTCGCGGTGTCCGGCGACGGCGGCGCGATGTACGGGATCTCCGAACTGGCCACCGCCGCCCAGCACGGGTCGCGGGTCGTCTGGCTGGTCGTCGACGACGGCGGCTACGGCATCCTGCGCGAGTACATGACCGACGCGTTCGGCGAGACCACCGGCACCGAGCTGGCGCGGCCGGACTTCGTGGCGCTGGCCGAGTCGTTCGGCGTGCCCGCCACCCGCAGCACCCCAGGGTCGTTGCGCGAGGACCTCGCCGCCGCGTTCGCCTCGGACGGCCCGCACGTCGTGGTGCTGCCCGCCGTGCTGCGCATGTTCGCCCCCACGCACCTGGAGCACCTGTGATCGTCGCGAACTTCGTCAACGGCGTTCCCGTTGCGGCGGAAGGGACTTCGCCGCTCGTGGACCCCGCCACCGGGGTGGAGTCCGGTCGTGCCGCGCTGTCCCGTGCCGCCGAGGTCGACGCCGCCGTCCGGGCCGCTGCCGCCGCCTTCGAGACGTGGTCGCGCACCACGCCCGGTGAGCGCCAGCGGGCGTTGCTGGGGCTCGCGGACCTGCTGGAGGCGCACTCCGGGGAGGTCGCCGACGCGGAGGTGCGGGAGACCGGCAAGATCCGCTCGGTCGTGCTGGAGGAGGAGATCCCCCAGTGCGCGGACCAGCTCCGGTTCTTCGCGGGTGCCGCCCGCGCGCTCGGGTCGGCCGCGGCGGGCGAGTACCTCCCCGGCCACACCTCGTACCAGCGCCGGGAGCCGGTCGGGGTGGTCGCGCAGCTCACGCCGTGGAACTACCCGCTGATGATGGCGGTGTGGAAGGTCGCGCCCGCGCTGGCGGCGGGCAACACCGTCGTGCTGAAGCCCGCCGAGACCACCCCGTCGTCCTCGGTGCTGCTCGCGTCGCTGGCGTCGTCCGTGCTGCCGCCGGGCGTGTTCAACGTCGTCCTCGGCGACCGCGACACCGGCCGGCTGCTGGCCGCGCACCCGGTTCCCGCGATGGTGGCGCTGACCGGCTCGACCCGCGCCGGCGTCGAGGTGGCCCGCGCCGCCGCGGCGACGGTGAAGCGCACCCACCTCGAACTGGGCGGCAACGCGCCGGTCCTGGTGTTCGACGACGCGGACGTGCCGCGGGCCGCCGCGGGGATCGTCGGCGCCGCCTTCTTCAACGCGGGCCAAGACTGCACGGCCGCGACCCGCGTGCTCGTCGCCCGCGCGGTGCACGACGAGGTCGTCGCGGCGCTGGCGGACGCGGCCCGCGCGTGCGTGCCCGGCGTGGACTTCGGGCCGTTGAACAGCCGGGCCCAGCTGGACCGCGTCCTCGGGCTGCTGGCGCGCTCGGGCGGAGTCGTCCACTGTGGAGGGAAGCGGCACGGCTCGGCCGGCTTCTTCCTGGAGCCCACCGTCGTGTCCGGGCTGGACCAGTCGTCCGAGCTAGTCCAAGAGGAACCGTTCGCGCCGGTGATCACCGTGCAGCCGTTCGACTCCGAGGACGAAGCCCTCGCGCTGGCCAACGGCGTCCCGCAGGGTCTCGCCTCGTCGATCTGGACGCGTGACACCGGCCGAGCCGCCCGTCTCCCGGCACGGCTCGACTTCGGCGTCGTGTGGGTCAACACGCATGGCCCGGTCGCGTCCGAGATGCCGCACGGCGGGTTCGGCGCCTCCGGCTACGGCAAGGACCTGTCACTGCACGGGCTGGAGGACTACACGCGCGTCAAGCACGTGATGATCGCGCACTGAGCATGGCCCGGTACGGCATCGGGTAGTGCAGCAGGCTGTCCGGCACGCACGCCGACATGGCCCGGATGGCCCGGATCCACCGGGCGAGGCGGCGCGCGTCGCGGTCCGTCCACTCCAGACGGAGCTTGTCCCGCAACGCGGGCGGCAGCGTGCCGACGGCGAAGTCCGGCAGCACCCGCGCCGCCACCGGCCGCACGACCGGCCACAGCGCCCTGGGCAGGTGCTCCCCGCCCGGCGCCCGGCCCGACCGCAGCTCGAAGGCCTCGAGCAGTCCCCCGACCCCGTCCGTGCGGACGAGCTGGGACGCCACCACGTCGTCGAGGTACTCCCGCAACGACCCGAGGTCGCCCGGCATGCTCCGGATGCCGAGCGACCGCCCGGTGTCGCGCCACTCCCGGTAGAGCTGCTGCTCGTGCAGCGCGGGCAGCCGCGGCCGCAGCAACCGGTACGCCGTGAGCAGCGAGTCGAAGCTGGTGGCGTGCACCCACCGGAACAGCTCCTCGTCGGCGCCGGGGATCCTGGCGTGCCACTTGACCAGCCGCTGCGCCTCCCCGGCCGCCCGCTCCCCGCCGAACAGCCGCAGCTGCGACGAGGTGATCGTCCTGGTGAGGCGCGCGAACGGGTCCGCCCGGTAGCCGTCGCGCACGGCGGCGGCGATCACCGGGTGGGCGACCTGCATCAGCACGGCCCTGCCCAGCACCACCAGCTCGAAGCGCGTGTACCAGCCCAGCCGCCACGTCACCGACTCAGGTCCCAGCGTCACGACCATGATCATTCCGCGCCGGGGGCCCTCCGCCGAGATTTCCCACCCGAAGGTGTCAGGCCACCCGGCCGAGCCGCACGGACACGGCGAGCGCGAGGACGACGGCGCAGGCCGGCACCACGACGAAGGGCGTCAGCAGGGCCACCGGCGAGGAGAACCCCAGGTTGCCGGCAACCCCCTGCAGCACGACCGCGAACACGGCCCACAGCGCCCAGCTCCGCACCACCACGCGGCCGCACGCGGCGGGCATCGCCGTGACGGCGAGCACCGGGACGGCCGCACCGGCCAGCAGCACGGGTGTCGTCACCAGCAGTGCCGGTGGTGATCCGCCGAAAGTCCACGCCGCCCACAGCACCGGCCCGCACCACCCCGTCCCTGCCACGACCGCCGCCACGACGAGGCCGGTGCTCCTCCGCGCGCCGCCCGTGCACGTCAACGCCAGCGCCGTGAGCGTCGCCAGCACCATCACCGCCAACGCCACCACCACGACCGGGCCGGCACCGCCGAACGCCGGGAACAGCAGTGCCACCCACAGCGAGGACTGACCGGCGAACGCGTCCTGCCGCCACGCGTGACGCCGCCGGTCCAGGAGGTCCCGCGCCGTCCAGAGCTGGTGGACCGCGAGGAACCCGGCCGGCAGCACCGCGACCGGCAGGTCCGCCACGACCACGGCGCACCACGCCAGGAGCCCCAGTCCCGCCAGCAGGGCCGCGGCGCCCAGCGCGACCAGCGACGGGTCGCGGTGTCCCGGCGGCGACGCGGAGTGCAGGTGGGTGTCCCGCGTGCCGCCACGCGTCTTGGTCTGCTCGATCCCGGACATCGGCACCCCCGGCCCGCAGGGTAGGAGCGCCGCCGCACGCCCGTGGCCGGAACGGCGTCGAGATCGCCCGATTGCTTGACCTCCAGCTAAGTGGAGTTCGTAGCGTCGGACGCATGTTCGCGATTCGGCAGCACGAGTTCGGTCCCGCCTCGACCCTCCTGTTCGAGGAGGTCCCCGACCCGGAGCCCGCGCCCGGCCAGGTCCGCGTGACGGTGGCCGCGGCCGGCGTCCACCTCGTCGACACCACGATCCGCAAGGGCGGCTTCGGGCCAGTCGAGTTCCCCGTGACGCCGGGTCGCGAGGTCGCCGGTGTCGTCACCGCGCTCGGCGCCGGCGTCGAGGCGGAGTGGCTGGGCCGGCGGGTCGTCGCGCACCTCGGCCAGGCCGGCGGCGGGTACGCCGAGCTGGCCGTCGCCGACGTCACCGCGGTGCACGGGCTGGGCGACGACGTGTCGTTCGAGGCGGCGGTCGCGATGATCGGCACCGGGCGCACGGTGGTCGCGGTGCTCGACCGGGCGCGGCTGACGGCGGACGACGTCGTGCTCGTGACGTCGGCGGCCGGCGGGATGGGGACGTTGTTCGTGCAGGAGGCGCGCAACGCCAGCGCCCGGGTCATCGGGCTCGCGAGCGGCGGGAAGCTCGGCCACGTCGTGGACAACGGCGCCGACGACGCCATCGACTACACGCGGCCGGACTGGGCGGACGGCGTGCAGGGGGTCACCGTCGTGCTCGACGGCGTCGGCGGCGTGGTCGGGGTACAGGCGCTCCAGACCCTGGGGCCCGGTGGCCGGCAGGTCATCTACGGCTGGGCGTCGGGGTCGATGACGCCGATCAGCACGGAGGCGTTGTTCGCCAACAGCCTCACCGCGACCGTCGCGCTCGGGCCGGGGATGATGCGGCGCGGCATCCGCACGCTCGAGGCGGAGTCGCTGGCGGGCCTCGCGAGCGGGCGGTTCGTGCCGCTCGTGAACCCGCCGTTCGCGCTGCGGGACGCCGCGAAGGCGCACGAGGCGCTGGAAGCGCGGGCGACGGTGGGCAAAGTCGTGCTCCGGGCGTGAAGAAGGGGGCCGTCCACACGGGACC
>NZ_JBHXCW010000313.1:0-7612 GCF_042725365.1 Lentzea sp. NPDC060358
CGGCCGTCAGGACACCCAGACCGGCCCGCCGGTCAGCACCTCCGCGATCGCGGACAGCGGGATGACCGTCCACTCCGGACGGAACCGGTGCTCGTGCCGCACCTCCAGCACCGCCCGGTCGAGCTCGACGGCGGTCAGCAGCACGTCGTCGCGCCGCAGGTCCGCCGACACCTCGGAGTACCCGTCGCAGAACGCGGTCCGGTTGCGCTCCAGCCAGCGCGCCGCCTCGGGCAGCAACGCCTCGACGTCGTCCGCCCCCACCAGCAGCTGCGCCGCCGCGTAGTGCAACGACCGCAGCACGGTCGCCACGTCGTGCGCGGCGGGACGTGGCCGGGCGCGTTCGACCGCGTCCCCGTGCGGCGAGCCCTCGAAGTCCACGAGCACCCACGCCCGCGGCGAACGCAGCACCTGGCCGAGGTGCAGGTCGCCGTGCACCCGCTGCAGCCGGATCGGGCCCGTGCCGTCCAGCACCGCGTCAAAGCGGGCACGCAGCCCCGGCTCGTACGGCGCCAGCGCCGGGACCTCGGCCACCGCCGCGTCCAGGCGGCTGTGCATGGCCGCGACGAACTCCGCCTCGTCGTCCGGTCCGGCCTCCTGGTCGCCGAGCGTGCCGCGCAGGTCGGCGTGCACGCGCGCCACGGCCCGGCCCAGGCGGTGGGCCTCGGCCGCGAAGTCGCCGCCCGCGGCGGCCGGGTCGGCGGCCGGGGAGGCGAGGAAGTCGCGGACGCTCGCGGTCGCCATCGGCCAGCCGAGCGCGCCCAGCGGCACGAACTCGTTCAGCACCGCCAGGGTCGTGCGCACCCCGTCCAGTTCGGACTCCAGCGCCCCCTGCGGTCGTGCGATGTGCGGGTCGTCGACCGAGTCGAGCGCGGTGTGCAGCACCAGTTCCGGGTTGTCGCCCGGCGTCAGCTCGCGGAAGAACTTCAGCACGTGCCGCTGCCCGTAGACGACCGAGGAGTTGCGCTGCGGGCCGGGGAACGGCCGCCCGACCGGCGCCTCGGCGTGGCGGGGTGCCAGAGCGCCGCGGAAGGTGAGACCGTCCACCTCGGACGACTCCTCGAAGTGCTCCAGCAGCACAGCGGTCAGCTCCGGGTCGTACACCGCCTCGTAGGCGTGGCGGTCGCCCGCGCGGCCGATCCCGGCGTGCACGAGGCGTTCCGGCAGCGCGTCCCGCACACCCAGCAGCAGCTGGTAGCGGCGCCCGTCGCAGGCGAGCACGACGTGCGCGAGCGAAGGGTCGCCGTCGCGCAGCACGGTCGTCCGCACGCACTCGACCGGGCCGCGGCCGCGGAACCACGGCTGGGCGTGCAGCCAGCGGTCCAGCTGCTCGGGTGCGGGGAGGACCTCGACGGGCTTGCTCGTCGTCACTTCTTGTCGCCACCTTCCACGTCGGAGGTCAGCTGGAACCAGTAGAAGCCGTGTCCCGGCAGGGTCAGCTGGTACGGCAGCTCGCCCACGGCCGGGAACCGCACGCCACCGGTGAGTTCGAGCGGCACGCTGCCGGCGTGCTCGGACAGGTCGAGCTCGACGGGCTGCGGGAAGCGCGACAGGTTGTTCACGCACAGCACCACGTCCGCGCCGAGGCGGCGGCGGTAGGCGAGCACCGTGGGGTTGGACGCGCCCAGCTCGGTGAAGTCGCCGTGCCCGAACGCGCGGTGCTGCTTGCGCACCTCGATCATCCGGCGGGTCCAGTTGAGCAGCGAGTACTGGCTGCGCGACTGGGCCTCGACGTTCAGGCCCTGGTAGCCGTACACCGGGTCCATGATCACCGGCAGGTAGATCCGGCCGGGGTCACACGACGAGAAGCCCGCGTTGCGGTCCGGGGTCCACTGCATCGGGGTGCGCACGGCGTCGCGGTCGGCGAGCCAGATGTTGTCGCCCATGCCGATCTCGTCGCCGTAGTACAGAACGGGTGAGCCCGGCAGCGACAGCAGCATGGCGGTGAACAGCTCGTGCTGGTTGCGGTCGTTCTCCAGCAGCGGCGCCAACCGGCGGCGGATGCCGATGTTCGCCTTCATCCGCGGATCTTTGGCGTACTCGGAGTACATGTAGTCACGTTCCTCGTCCGTGACCATCTCGAGCGTGAGCTCGTCGTGGTTGCGCAGGAAGATGCCCCACTGCGCGTTCTCCGGGATCGACGGCGTCTGCGCCAGGATCTCCGAGATCGGGAACCGCGACTCGCGCCGCACCGCCATGAAGATCCGCGGCATCAGCGGGAAGTGGAACGCCATGTGGCACTCGTCGCCGTCGCCGAAGTACTCGACGACGTCGGACGGCCACTGGTTGGCCTCGGCCAGCAGGACCCGGCCCGGGTACTCGTCGTCGACGACCTTGCGGCACTTGCGCAGGAAGTCGTGCGTCTCCGGCAGGTTCTCGCAGTTGGTGCCCTCGCGCTCGAACAGGTAGGGCACGGCGTCGAGGCGGAACCCGTCGATGCCGATGTCGAGCCAGAACCGCAGCACGTCGAGCATCGCGTCCTGGACGGCGGGGTTGTCGTAGTTCAGGTCGGGCTGGTGGCTGAAGAAGCGGTGCCAGAAGAACTGCCCGCGCACCGGGTCGTAGGTCCAGTTCGACGTCTCGGTGTCGACGAAGATGATCCGCGCGTCGCTGTAGGCCGCGTCGTCGTCACCCCAGACGTAGAAGTCGCCGAACGGGCCGTCGGGGTCCTCGCGGGACCGCTGGAACCACGGGTGGGCGTCGGAGGTGTGGTTGAGCACCAGGTCGGTGATGACCCGGATGCCGCGCCGGTGGGCCTCGTCCAGCAGGTGCTGGAAGTCCTCGACCGTGCCGAACTCGGGCAGCACGGCGCGGAAGTCGCTGATGTCGTAGCCGCCGTCGCGCAACGGCGACGCGTAGAACGGCGGCAGCCACAGGCAGTCGACGCCCAGCCACTGCAGGTAGTCCAGTTTGGACGCGAGCCCTCGGAGATCTCCGGTGCCGTCACCGTTCGAGTCGCTGAACGCCCGGACGAGCACCTCGTAGAAGACAGCGCCCTTGAACCAGTTCTCCTCGTGCTCCATGGCACCTCTCGCTCGCACGTCGTGGAATTGCGGCAGCGTGCGGCAGAAGTGGCGCCAAGATCAAATCGTTCACCTGACCGTGTGAAGGTCCTCCGGGGGCACGCGCCGTTCGAGGACGGATGCGATGCGCTGCACGGGGATCTCATGCCGGTCGCGGGTGAGTTCGTCCTGCACGACGTAGTGCAGCTTCTCCCCCACGCTGTGCAGCATCATCACGACGCCCCTGCGCCGCCCCTCGTCGTCGACGCTGAACTCGACGAAGTCCCCCTGCCTCGCATCCGAGCCGTAGTCGCGCAGGATCACGGTTCTACCTCCCCGTCGTCGTGGCTGTGACCAGCACTTCCCAGTGGAGGTACCACTCGGGCGGGACCACAACCGACATTCACCGGGTCAGGTGACGCCGCTCAGCCGCCCTCCGCCTGCCGCTCCCGGAAGGCGATCATGTTCATCCGGTTGCCGCACCGGACGCTGCAGAACCGCTTGAGGCCGTTGCGGGACAGGTCGACCAGCAGCCCGGCGCAGTCGTCGGCCGCGCAGACGCGCAGGCGGCCCATCTCGTCGGTGCGGATCACGTCGACGAGGGCGAGCGCGGCCTCCACGCGCAGGCGTTCGGCGAGCGGGGCGTCCGGTTCGGTGGCGTGGATGTGCCAGTCCTGCGCGTCGTGCCGGACGAGGTACGGCAGCGCCTTCGCGTCGCGGAGCATCCTGTTCACGACCTCGACGGCCTCGTCGCGGCCGAGCGTCCACACGTGCCGCAGCTGCGCCCGCGCCTGCCGCACGTCGCGCAGCTCCGCCTCGTCGTGGTCGACGCGGCCGGTGTAGTCGTAGCCGCCCAGGAACGCGCGCAGCCCCTCGACCGTGGCCAGGTCGTCCTCCCCGGTGCGCGACGCGGACGGGTCGGTGTTGCACAGGGCCACGACGAAGCCGAGCGCCTCCTCCGTGTCAGGGGCAAAACGCAAATTGACTCCTTACCGGGACCGGCCTAGCGTCAGGGGTGTGAGCCAGGTTAGACCATGACACCGCACGGCATCGGGAGGCGCGCACGCATGGGGACCCCGTCGAAGACCACCGGACTGATCGCGGCAACGATCTCGTTCATCTCGTTCGGCACCTCCGGGGCGTTCGTCAAACCGCTGCTGGAGGCGGGCTGGTCGCCGACGGCCGCCGTGACCGCCCGCGCGGCCACCGCCGGGCTGGTGCTGCTGCCGTTCGTGCTGCTCTCGCTGCGCGGCCGCTGGCACCTGCTCTGGCACGCCCGGTGGGCCGTGCTGGGCATGGGTCTCGTCGGCGTCGCGGTCACCCAGGTCCTCTACTTCGCCGCGATCGGGCGCATCCCGGTGGCGACGGCACTGCTGATCGAGTTCCTCGCGCCGCTGCTGCTGGTCGGGTTCACCTGGGCGGTCACCCGGAAGACGCCCGCGCCGGTCGTCCTGATCGGCTCGGTGCTCGCCGTCGGCGGCCTGGTGCTGGTGATCGGGCCGGGCGCGATCCAGGCCGTGGACCCGGTCGGCGTGGCCGCCGCGTTCGGCGCCGCCATCGGGTGCGCCGTGTACTTCGTGATCGCCGCGCGTCCCAACAACGGCCTGCCGCCGGTCGCGCTCGCGGGCGCGGGCCTGCTGCTGGCGGCACCCGTGCTCGCGCTCGTCGGGGCGCTCGGCCTGCTCCCGTTCACCGCCGCGTTCGGCGACCTGGTCCTGTTCGACACGCGCACGCCCTGGTGGGTGCCGCTGCTCGTGGTCGCGGTCGTCGGCACCGCGCTCGCCTACGCGTCCGGCATCACCGCCTCCGGCATCCTCGGCTCGCGGCTGGCGTCGTTCATCGGCCTGCTGGAGGTCGTGTCGGCGTCGCTGTTCGCCTGGCTGCTGCTCGGCGAGGAGCTCAGCACGCTGCAGCTCTTCGGCGGCGTGCTGATCCTCGCCGGCATCGCGTCGGTGCGGGCGGAACGGCAGAAGGCCGAACCGGTGGTGCCGGCCGCGGTCGGCTAACGGCGGCGCAGCGCCGGCTGCGCCAACGCCGGTGGCACGTACTCCACGTCCACCGGCCCCAGGTCCACACCCGGCGGCACGATCTCGTCGATCCGGTCGAGCACGTCACCGCCCAGCACGACGTCGGCCCCGGCGATCAGGTCGTCGAGCTGCTGCGGCGTGCGCGGGCCGATGACCGCCGCGGAGACGGCCGGGTGCGCCGTCACGAACCCCAGCGCGAGGTGCGGCAACGACAGCCCGGCCTCCCCGGCCAGTGCGGCGAGGGCCTCGACGGCGTCGAGCTTGCGCTCGTCGGTGAGGTGCCGCGGCGCCCAGTGCAGGCGGCCCGCCGACAGCCTCTCGGCGCTGCCGCGGCGCAGGCGGCCGGACAGCAGGCCCATCGACAGCGGACTCCACACCAGGACGCCGAGCCCGAAGCGTGCGCAGACGGGCAGGATCTCGCGTTCCACTCCCCTGTTCAGGATCGAGTAGTGCGGCTGCTCGCTGCGGAACCGGGCCAGGCCGCGGCGTTCGGCCACCCACTGCGCCTCGACGATGTCCGAGGCGGGCAGGTTCGAGTGGCCGATCGCCCGCACCTTGCCCGCCCGCACCAGGTCGGTGAGCGCGCCCAGGGTCTCCTCGACGTCGGTGCCGGGGTCGGGGTGGTGGACCTGGTAGAGGTCGAGGTGGTCGACGCCGAGCCGGCGCAGCGAGCCCTCGACGGCCGCGGTGACCCAGCGGCGGGAGCTGCCGCGCCGGTTGGGGTCCGCGCCCATCGGGCCGTTGAACTTGGTGGCGAGCACGACGTCGTCGCGGCGGCCGCGCAGGGCCTCTCCGACGATCCGCTCGGTCTCGCCGTCGCCGCCGTAGACGTCGGCGGTGTCGATCGTGGTGATCCCCTGGTCGAGCGCGCGGTGGATGATCCGCACGCACTCGTCGCGGTCGGGGTTGCCGTACGGGCCGAACATCATCGTGCCCAGCGTGAAGGCGCTGACCTGGATGCCGGTGCGGCCGAGGGGGCGGGTGTGCACGGTGTGGTCTCCCAGGACGGGCGGGGGCGCGGTCCGCACCCCCGCGTTCCGGTCGGGTCAGGAGCGGTCGGCCGCGACCTGGAGCACCCAGGTGACGCCGAACCGGTCGGCGAGCATGCCGAAGCCGGGCGAGAACTGCGACGGGCCGAACTCCTCGATCACGGCGCCGCCGTCGGCGAGCCCCTTCCAGATCGGGGCGACCTCGTCGGTGCTCGCGCCGCTCACGGACAGGAAGAACGGCTCCTCGGTGATCGTGGTGCCGTTCTCGCGGCGGGTGGCGGGCTCGCCACCGGCGATCGGCCGGTCCGCACCCGGCACGTCGTAGGCCATGACGCGGAAGCCGTTCTCGGCGACGACCTCGCCGAACACGACGTTCTGCGCGCCGGGCACCTCGGCGGGCATCCCGAAGTCGCCGTAGGTGACGACGGTGAGCCGGCCGCCGAAGACGGACCGGTAGAACTCGAGGGCGTCCCGCGCCTGGCCGTGGAAGTTCAGGTGGGCGACAGCGGTGAGCGGCATTGTGCAGGTCCTTCGTTCTCGATACCGGGCGTTCCCGGTGATGAGAGCGACTGTGTCACCAGTACCGGACAGGGAACGTCCGCTTCTCGTGCCATCCTGGAACCATGCCGATCTCGCCGTCGACGACCACCTCGGGCCGCCTGCTGTCCCTGCTGTCGCTGCTGCAGGTCCGCCGCGACTGGCCGGGCCTGCTGCTCGCCCGGCGCCTCGGCGTCAGCGAACGCACCGTGCGCCGCGACGTGGACCGGCTGCGCGAGCTCGGCTACCTGGTCCAGGCGGTGAAGGGCCCCGACGGCGGCTACCGCCTCGAAGCGGGCAGCCAGCTGCCTCCACTGCTGTTCGACGAGGACCAGGCCGTCGCGCTGGCCGTGGCGCTGAAGATCGCCGTGGGCACCGGCGCGGGCATCGAGGAGGCCGCCGCACGCGCCCTGACCACCGTCCGCCAGGTCCTGCCGGCGAAGCTGCGGCGGCGCATCGACGCGCTGGAGGTCGAGACGGCGGGCGGCGGCACGCAGGTGGACACCGACCTGCTGCTGGCGCTCAGCGCCGCCGTCCGCGCGTGCGAGGAACTGCGGTTCGACTACCGCGCGCCGGGCCGGTCCGATCCCGAGGGCCCACCGCGCCGCGTGCAGCCGCACCACCTGGTCGTGCGGGCGGGCCGCTGGTACCTGGTCGGCTGGAGCCCGGACCGCGAGGACTGGCGGACCTACCGCGCCGACCGGATGACGGTGCGCGTCCCGAACGGCCCGCGCTTCACCCCGCGCGAGGTGCCGGGCGGCGACGTGGCGGCGTTCCTGGCCGCGCGGTTCAAGGGCTCGGACACCGACGCCTGGCCGTGCCGCGGCGAGGTGGTCCTGGACCTGCCGCTCGCGGACGTGGCGGGGTTCGTCGGCCGTGACACCGCGGAGGCGGTGGGTCCTGGCCGGACCAGGCTGCTGACCGGCGCGTGGTCGTGGGCCGCGCTCGCCGCGAACCTCGCCCGGTTCGGCGCCGACGTCGAGGTGGTCTCGCCGCCGGAGCTGCGGGAGGCGTTCGCCGAGCTGTCGCACCGCGCGGCGCGGGCCGCGCGACGCTGAGG
>NZ_JBHXCW010000314.1:0-7601 GCF_042725365.1 Lentzea sp. NPDC060358
GGAGCGGGGCCCTTTCGGCGTCTCAGTCCTGCGCGGGCAGGTCCCACGTGACGGGGAGCTCCCAGAGGCCGTAGATCACGGCGCCCTCCTTGCGCGGGATCTCCAGGAACGGCTTGGCGAGCCGCAGCGACGGGATCCGCTGGAACAGCGTCGTCCACACCAGCTGCATCTCCAGGCGCGCGAGGTCGGCGCCGATGCAGTGGTGCAGGCCGTGGCCGAACCCGAGGTGCTTGCGGGTGCCGCGCTCCAGGATCAGCTTCTCCGGCTCCGGGAAGACCTCCGGGTCGCGGTTGCCGTTGAGCCCCAGGCACAGGATGCCGTCGCCGGCCTTGATGGTCTTGCCTGCGATCTCGATGTCCTCCAGCGCGACGCGCGGGATGGCGGTGTCACCGATGGTCGCGATGCGGACCAGTTCCTCGACGGCCGGCTCGATCATGCTCTCGGGGTCGTCGAGCAGCAGCTTGAGCTGGTCCGGGTTCTCCAGCAGCGCGGCGGTGCCCAGCGACAGCATCGAGGCCGTGGTCTCGTGGCCGCCGTTCATCAGCAGGCGGATCATGTTGAACAGGTCGCGCCGCGTGTACTCCTCGCCGGAGGCCGCGTACTCGGCCATCGCGCGCGACAGGAGGTCCTCGCCGGGCTCCTTCTCCTTCAACGTGATCAGCTTGTCGACGTAGGCGTTCACCTCGACGATCGCGGCCTGGCGCTGCTCCGGCGTCGAGTGGCCGCCGAGCAGGCAGGTGCCGTGCTCGATGAAGAAGTCGTGCTCGTCCTGCGGGATGCCGAGCAGCTCGCAGATGACGGTCATCGGGACGGCCAGCGAGAACTCGCGGTGGAAGTCGATCGGCGGCGTCATCGTGAGGATCTTGTCGATGTACTCGTCGACGATCTCCTGGATGCGCCCGCGCAGCCGCTTCACCTGGCGGTTGGTGAACGTCACCGCCGCCTTGCGCCGGGTCTTGGTGTGCTCCGGGTTGTCGTAGCCGATGAACGACGTCTCGGTGCGGAACTCCGGCGGTGCGATGAAGTAGAACGGGAAGTTGTCGTGCTTGCGCGAGGCGCTGATCCGCGGGTCCGTCAGGAGCTGCTTGATCGTGTGGTAGCCGCTGATCGTCCAGATCCGCAGACCGGACCCGGTCAGCGTCACCTCGACGACGTCCTCCTCCGCCATCTGCGTGTACTGCGCGGGCGGCGTGAACGGGCATGTGCGCTTGTACGGGAACGTGTCCACACCTGGCTCGGTGGCGCTGCTGGTCATCTGGGTCTTCCTCCTAGTCGAGAAGTTGGCTCACGCCAGGTCAGCGCCGCCATCGAGCGTGATGATCTGACCGGTCACCCACGAGCTCGCGGGCTCGGCGAAGCGGGTGATCCACGGCACGACGTCGTCGACCTCGCCGGTGCGCCCGAGGGGCGTCTGGGAGGCCTGGAAGCCGAAGTAGCCCTCGACCTCCTCCGGGCTCAGGCCGTTGGCCGAGTAGACCTCCGTGCGCACCGCCGCGGGGGCGACCGCGTTGACGCGGATGCCCTGCGGGGCGAGCTCGAGGGCCCAGCTGCGGACGAGGCTGTTCACGGCGGCCTTGCTCGCGCCGTACACGCCACCGCCGGGGTTGGCGTTGTGGCCCGCGTTGCTCGACACGAAGACGATGCTGCCGCCAGGCGAGGTCATCCTCGGCAGCAGCGCCGCGGTCAGCACCAGCGGGCCGACCAGGTTGGTCTCCAGCACGTCGCGGGCGGTCGCGACGTCGAGGCCGGCGACGGGGGTGAAGCGGAAGATGCCGGCGTTGTGCACCAGCACGTCGACCCTGCCGCCTCCCAGCTTCACGGCGTCGGCGACCTTCTCCGCGCCCTCGGGCGTCGTCACGTCCGCCACGACCGCGGTGATCGCGGGGTGCAGCGCGACGACTTCGGTGAGCCGGTTCTCCCGGCGGCCGGTGATGATCACGTTCGACGCGCCGAGGTCGGCGAACGCCAGCGCCGCCGCGCGGCCGATGCCGGTTCCCCCACCCGTCACGACGACCTGCTGTCCGGCAAATGGTGCGTCCGACATGACGCCTCCAGCTTCTCTCCACTCGGTAGGGCAGTCGTCTGCAACCCTGCTCGGTGTTCCTTGAGTCCAGGTCTAGGTCGGACGGAAACCCTGGGGGGTATGGGAATTCTCGCGGTGGGCAGGTGGCGCGCACGGGTCGGCCGACCCGGCGGCGCCACGGAGAGCGAGTTCGAGTTCGCCCGCGACGGGTCGGCGTTGCTCGTCGTGGGCGGAAGGGGGTCCGGCACGTGGTTCCCGACCGGCCCCGACACGTTCAGCTACCACATCCTCGAGGAGCTGACCGAGGCCGCGGGCACAATCGAGATCTCGCAGGAGGGCGTGCTGCGCGGCGACGAGTTCGTCAGCAACGGCAACGCGGTGGTGCGCCTCGCCAACGGCACCACGGCGCGGGAGGCCGCGATCAGCATCACGGCGCACCGCCTGGGGTAGAACACCTCGAAGGGGGCGCCGATCGGGCGCCCCCTTCTCACCACGCGCGCGTCAGGAGATCTTGACCGTCACGTTGCCGGTGTACTCGCCGGCCAGCAGCGACAGCAACGCCTGCGGCGCGGCCTTGATCCCGCCCTCGACGACCGTGTGCGGGAACACGAACCTGCCCTCCCGCAACCACTGTCCGAAGTGGACGACCCAGTCCTGGATCTGCTCGGGCAGGTGGTAGCAGGCGAACGGGCGGATCTCCAGGTGCTTGGTGATCGCCGTCATCAGGTCGAACCGCGGGTGCTCGGCGTCGCCGTTCTGGTTGGACAGCGCGCCGCACAGCGCGAACCGGGCGTGCGGGCGGGCGGCTTGGACCGCCGCCTCGAACTGCTCGCCGCCGACGTTGTCGAAGAACACGCTGATGCCGTCCGGTGCCAGCTCGCGCAGGCGGTCGCCGACGGGACCGTCCTTGTAGTTGAACGCGGCGTCGAAGCCGAGCTCGTTCACCAGCCAGTCGACCTTCTCCTGGCTGCCGGCCGAGCCGATCACCTTGGCACCGCGGGCTTTCGCGATCTGACCGGCGAGCGAGCCGACCCCACCGGCGGCACCGGTGACGAACACGACGTCGCCCTCACCGGCCTGCGCGAGGGTCGCCATGCCGTAGTAGGCCGTGGGCCCCTGCGACAGGAAGTAGACCGGCGACGGCACGTACTGCGGGTTCTGCTTGATGAACTGCTGTGCGGGTCCGGCCCAGTACTCCTGCCAGCCGCCGAACGACTGCACGCAGTCGCCCACCGCGAGGTCCGGGCTGTTCGACTTCACGACCGTGCCGACACCTCCGGCACCGGCCGCGTCGCCGACCTTCCACGGCGGCACGCCGGGGATCTGGCAGTCGGGCTTCATGAACTCCTTGAACGCTGCGGCCACCGACACGTGGTCGACGCGCACCAGCACCTCACCGTCACCGGGTTCGGGGACGTCCACCTCGACGACGTCGAAGTGCTCGAGGGTCAGGGCGTCCTCGACGTGCTTGGCCAGCCTGACCTCGGTCTGCCTGTCCGGCATGGCTGTTCTCCTTATCCCCAGATCACCGGGAGGGCGCTGAGAGTGTGGTTGATCTCGCCGAGGTGCCACCCCAGCTCGTTCTCCGGCTTCGCGAGCCGGAGGTCGGGGAAGCGCCGCAGCAGGCCTTCGAGGGCGATCGCCATCTCCATCCGCCCCAGCTGCTTGCCGAGGCAGTAGTGCATGCCGTGCCCGAACGAGATGTGCGGGTTGTGCTCGCGGGTGATGTCGAGCGTGTCGGGGTCGGCGAACACGTCCCCGTCGCGGTTGGCGGAGGTGAGCGAGAAGATGACCGGGTCGCCGGCGGCGATCTTCACCCCGCCGATCTCCAGGTCCTCCTCGGCGATGCGCGGGAACCCGGTCGTGTCGGTGGCGAACAGGTTGACGTGGCGCAGGAGCTCCTCGACCGCGGTGGGGATGAGCTCCGGCTGGGCGGCGAGGCGGTCCCAGTCCTCGCGGTGGTGCTCGAGCAGCGCCAGCAGCGAGTTGGCCAGCTGGTTCGCCGTCGTGTCGAAGCCCGCGCCGATCAGCGTGAAGCCGAACGTGACCAGCTCGCGCTCGCTGAGCCGGTCGTCGTTGTCCCTGGCCGCGATCAGGTCGGACAGCATGTCGTCGCCGGGGTTCGCGCGCTTGTCCGCGATCAGCCCGACGATGTAGTCGTTCAGCCTGCCCAGCGCCGCGAGCGACTCCTCGCCGCCCGCCCGGTCGTCGACCGTGGCGAACGCGCGGGCGTCCTTCTCGAACGCGCGCAGGTCCTCGCTCGGCACGCCGAGCATCTCGCCGATGACCGTCAGCGGCAGCGGCACGCAGAACGCCTCGACGAGGTCGACGACCGGCCCCTTCTCCTGGATGGCGTCCAGCAGCTCGTCGCACACCCGCTGCACGTTGGGGCGCATGGCCTCCACGCGCCGGACCGTGAACGCGCCGGCGACCAGCTTGCGCAGCCGCGAGTGCTCGGAGCTGTCCAGCGAGATGATCATCTCGGGCGTGGTGGTCATCGACCCGCCGATGCGCGGCGCACCCTCCGCACAGGTCAGCGCGCGGCTCAGCCGCGAGTCGGCCAGCGCGGCGCGGACGTCCTCGTAACGGGACACCACCCAGGCGTCCACGCCACCCGCCGTCGGCACCTTCGCCACCGGGCATTCGGCGCGCATCTTGGCGTAGACGGGAGCCGGTCCGTGGTAGGACGAGCCGGCGAACGGGAACTCTTCCAGCTCATGCGCAGACAAGGTGGCACCTCCACAGTGGCGGGACGGCTCGCGACGAGCCGGGCATCGGCCCCGACAGTGCCCTCCGCACCTCGAAGGCGGCTCGACAACAGGCAGTCACCGCAGGACGTCGACCCGGAATCGAGGAGGGGACCCTAGCTTCGTCGCCATGAACGCTGAACTCGTGCCGTTCCGGGTCGCCGTCGCCGACTCCGAACTGGCGGACCTGCGCACCCGGCTGGCGGCGACCAGGTGGCCGGACGCGGAGACGGTCGACGACTGGTCGCAGGGCATGCCCCTGGCCTACGCCAAGGAACTCAGCGAGTACTGGGCGAGCGGCTACGACTGGCGCGCGACCGAGGCGCGGCTCAACGCCGTGCCCCAGTTCAAGACCGAGATCGACGGTCTCGGCATCCACTTCCTGCACGCCCGCTCCCCGCACCCGCAGGCCCGGCCGCTGCTGATCACGCACGGCTGGCCCGGTTCGGTCGCGGAGTTCCTCGACGTGCTCGAGCCGCTGACCAACCCGCCGGACCCGGCCGACGCGTTCCACGTCGTCGTACCCTCGCTGCCTGGTTACGGTTTCAGCGACAAGCCCACCGGCACCGGCTGGACCCTCGAACGCATCGCCGCGTCCCTGGTGACGCTCATGGGCCGCCTCGGCTACGACCGGTTCTTCGCGCACGGCAACGACTGGGGCTCGTTCATCACGGGCATCCTCGGCCACATCGCGCCGGACCACGTCGACGGCATCCACCTCGTCATGCCGTTCGCCTCCGCGCCGGAGCAGGAGGTCCCACTGTCCCAAGAGGACTACCGCGGCCTGGGCGCGCTGAAGGAGTTCGCCGCCAAGGAGTCGGCCTACGCGGCGGTGCAGTCCACGAAGCCGCAGTCGCTCGCCTACGGCCTCACCGACTCCCCCGTCGGGCAGCTCGGCTGGGCGGGCGAGAAGTACTGGTCGTGGAGCGACCACGACGGCGACGCCGAGAAGGTCATCTCCCGAGACCGCATCCTCGACATGGTGTCGGTGTGCTGGTTCACCGCGACCGCCGCGTCGTCGGGCCGGTTGTACTGGGAGAGCTACAACAAGTCGCCGCTCACGCAGGTCGACGTGCCGACGGGGTTCTCCGTGTTCCCCGCCGACGCACGCATGCCGAAGGCCTGGGCCGAGCACCGGTTCACCGACCTGCGGTACTGGAAGGAGATGCCGGTCGGCGGCCACTTCCCGGCGCTCGAGTGCCCCGACGTCCTGGTCGACGAGCTGCGCGGGTTCTTCCGAACGCTGCGGTGACGGTGTTCGAGCGAGGCCCGAACCGAGGTGGACCACGCCGGAGCACCGTGAACGCATGACAACTCACGCGACGAGCACCCGGTCCGCCGGGGTGTCCTCCCGGCTCGGCCTAGTGCTGGCCGTGTGCTGCCTCGGCCAGTTCATGAACGTGCTGGACGCCTCCGTCATGAACGTGGCCCTGCCGTCCATCTTCGAAGAGCTCCGCTTCGAACGGCACGACCTGCAGTGGGTCAACAGCGCCTACACGATCGCCGTGTGCGGCTTCCTGCTGCTGGGCGGCAGGCTCGCCGACCTCTTCGGCCAGCGCCGGATCTTCCTGTTCGGCGCCGGCCTCTTCACCCTCGCGAGCGCCGTCGGCGGTCTCGCCACCTCCCCCGGCACGCTGATCGCCGCCCGCGGGTTCCAGGGCCTCGGCGCCGCCGTGATGGCGCCGGCGACGCTGACGGTCCTCGGCACCACGTTCACCGACCCGGCCGGGCGCGCCAAGGCGTTCGGCTGGTGGAGCGCGGTCTCCGGCTCGGCCGGCGCGGTCGGCGTGCTGCTCGGCGGGATCATCACCGAGTCGCTGTCGTGGCGCTGGGTGCTGCTGATCAACGTGCCGCTCGGCATCGCGCTGCTGTCCATGATCCGCTGGGTGGTGCCGGAGACGGCGAGCGGCGGCGGCCGCAAGAGCCTCGACGTCCCCGGCGCGATCACCGTGACGATCGGCCTGATGGCGGGCGTCTTCGGCATCGCGCAGTCGCACCAGTACGGCTGGTACTCGTGGCAGGCGGCCGGGTCGCTCGCGCTGTCGGTCGTGCTGTTCGCGCTCTTCCTGCGCCAGCAGACCCGCTCCGCCCACCCGCTCATGCCGCTCGGCATCTTCCGCAACCGCTCGGTGAGCGCCGCGAACCTGGTGGCGTTCTTCGCGATCGCGGCCCTGTTCAGCACCTTCTACTTCCTGACGCTCGTGATGCAGCAGGTGATGGGCTTCGGTCCGCTGGCCACGGGCCTGGGCTACCTGCCGCTGTCGATCGGCATCGCACTGGGCGGGTTCGGCGTGGCGAGGATCGTCCCGCGCGTCGGCCCGCGCCCGGTGCTGATCTCCGGCCTGTTCCTGGCCTGCGCGGGCCTGCTGTGGTCGTCGACGGCGAACGAGACCTCGACGTTCCCGGGCGCCCTCCTGGTCCCGACGACGCTGCTGGGCCTGGGGATGGGCGCGGTGCTCAACGCCACCACGAACGCCGCCACTGCCGGGGTGCCACGAGAGCAGGCGGGACTGGCCTCGGGCCTGCTCAACACGATCCGCCAGATGGGCAGCGCGATCGGCCTGGTGGTCCTGGCGACGATGTCCTCGGCCCGCGCGGACTCCCTGCTGGCCCAGGGCGAACCGCTGCGGCACGCCCTGGGCTCCGGCTACGGCCTGGCGCTGCTGGGTGCCGCCGCCTTCACGTTCTGCGGCGGCCTGGCCGCACTGGCCGTCCCGCGCAAGACCACCTAGGACTTCCACGCAAAGCCGAAGGCGAGCCGAAGCGAAGGCGAAGCCGAGCAGTCCTGAGCTTGAAACAGAAGGTTCCGGTGGGGTGGTCCCGTCACGAGC
>NZ_JBHXCW010000315.1:0-7594 GCF_042725365.1 Lentzea sp. NPDC060358
GGACCACGTGGTCTCCGCCCCCTTTCGTGCGTGCCGGGGGATCGGCCCACTCGCAACAGCACGCGCTGCCGTCGTGATCACGGCGCCACATTCGAGTGATGCAACGAAGAGAGGCGAGGCCGACCGGCCTCGCCCCTCCGACAGTCCGGAATGCCGACCTCAGCCCTTCGTCGACCCCAGCGTCAGCCCACCCACGAACTGCCGCTGCAACACGAAGAACACCACCAGCGTCGGCAGCGCCACCAGCAGCGACCCGGCCGCGATCAGGTTGTTGTCGGTGAAGAACGTCCCCTTCAGGTTCTGCAGAGCAGACGTGACCGGCATCTTGTCGCCGTCCTGGATCAGCACCAACGCCCAGAGGAAGTCGTTGTAGATCCAGGTGAACTCGAGCGTCGCCAGCGCGGCCAGCACGGGCCGGCACAGCGGCAGGGTCAGCTGCCAGTACTGCCGGAACACCGAGGCGCCGTCCACCCTGGCGGCCTCGGTCAGCTCGTACGGGATCGTCTTCATGTAGTTCGACAGCACGAACGTGCAGAACCCCATCTGGAACGCGATGTGGATCAGGATCACGCCGAGCTGCGAGTCGATCAGGGACTCGCTCTCCGACACCCAGGCCGGCACCTCGATCAGCCGGTACAGCCGCCACAGCGGGGTGACGATGACCTGCTGCGGCAGCAGGTTGCCGGCGGTGAACAGCATCAGCAGCGCGATGTTGAACTTGAAGCTGAACCGCGAGACGCCGAACGCCACCATCGAGCTCAGGCCGAGCGTCAGGACCATCGCCGGGATCGTGATCAGCAGCGTGTTCCAGTAGAAGTGCGGCAGGTCGCCGATCTCCCACGCCTTCGTGAAGTTCTCGAACGTCAGCGACTTCGCGATCGAGAAGTACCCGTTGACCGACGTGTCGTCGTAGGTCCGCAGCGACGCGTAGACGGCCCAGAGCAGGGGCGCCAGCGTCATCAGGCACGTCAGCACGAGGAACACGTGCAGCGCGATGCGGGCGGGGGTGACCGACCGCTTCTTCACAGCGGCAACTGGGCGTTCCAAGGTCGCCGTCACGTCCGGTTCTCCTTGCTGAACACCTGGTACAGGTACGTGATGATGAAGCCCAGCGAGATCGTCAGCAGCACCACGGCCACCGCGGAGCCGCGGCCGATGCGCGACGCCTCGCCGATGATGTTGTCGGTGACCAGCACCGACAGCAGCTCGAGCCCGTTGCGGCCCTTGTTGATGACGTACACGATGTCGAACGCGCGCAGCGCCTCGATCACCGTCACCACGAGCACGACGATGTTGACCGGCTTCATCACCGGGAACGTGACGCGGAAGAACGTCTGCGAGGCGGACGCGCCGTCCAGCGCCGCAGCTTCCTTCAGCGCCGGGTCGACGGACTTCAGGCCCGCCAAGTACAGCAGCATGATGTAGCCGGTGTGCCGCCACGCGGCCGCGACGAGCACCGCGTAGAGGTTGATGTCCGAGTCGCCGATCCAGTCGACCGGTTTGTCGAGGCCCAGCACCGAGTTCAGCAGGCCGCCGTCCGGCGTGTAGATCAGCTGCCAGATGAACCCGACCAGGGCGAGCGACAGCACCATCGGCACGTAGAGCGCGCTCTGGTAGACCCGGCTGAACTTGAGCTCGCGGTCCAGCAGCACGGCCAGCAGCAGGCCGGCCGACGTCGGCACGACCAGCAGGAACACCAGCCAGATCAGGTTGTGCTGGACGGCCGGCCAGAAGCGCGGGTACTCCGTGAAGATCTCGACGTAGTTGCCGACACCGATCCACTCGATGTCCTCGAAGCCGCCGATGCCGTTCCAGCGGCTGAACGACAGCGCGACCGAGCCCAGCGTCGGGATCCACACGAACAGCAGGTGCACGATCGTGGGGATGCCGAGCATGAGCCCGAGCACCAGCCTGTCCGTGCCCGCGAGGGCGGTGGCACGTCTTCCACGCCGACGAGGCGGCGGCCCGTCGGGGGCCGTCGCCTTCGGCTTCTCCTGCAGTGCGGTCACTTGAAGATGTTCTTCGCCTGGTCAGCCATGCCCTTGAGCACGGAGTCGACGCTGTTCGGGTCCTTGATGAACGCGATGAGGCCGTTGGTGGCCGCCTCGCTCGCGAAGCCGGGGTCGGTGTCGCGGTCGAGGAACTGCGTGATGTGCTTGGCGCCCTTGATGACCTCGGCCGCCTTCTTCTGCAGCGAGTTGTAGCCGGAGGTGTCCGCCTTCTGGTTCGTCGCGACCACGGACGCGTCGGACTTCAGGTAGGTGAGCTGCGGCTCGGCCGTCGACAGGTACTCGAGCAGCTTGAGCGCGCCCTCGGGGTTCCCGGGCTTCTTCGCCATCATGTAGCCGTCGATCGGCGCCTCGACCGTGTCGGTGCCGTGCGTCGGGTTGATCTCCGGGAACGGGAAGAAGTCGAGGTCGTCCTTCTCGGCGTCCGGGAACTGCTGGCCGAGGAACGAGCCCAGCAGGTACATGCCGGACTTCTTCTGCTGCAACGACTGCGCGGCTTCCTGCCACTCGCGGCCGAGGGCGTTCTCCTGGTGGAACGGCAGCAGCCGCTTCCAGGTGTCGAAGACCTCCTTGACCCGCTTGTCCTGCCAGTCCTCCTTGCCGGCCAGCAGGTCGACGTGGAACTGGTAGCCGTTGATGCGGAAGTTCAGCTGGTCGAAGGTGCCCATGCCCGGCCAGCCCTGCTTCTGGGCGAAGGCGATCGGGACCAGGCCGTCGGACTTCATCTTCGTGGAGAGCGCGACGAGCTCGTCGAGGTTCTTCGGCACCGCGTAGCCGCGTTCCTGCCACAGGCTCTTGCGGTAGAACATGCCCCACGGGTACTGCGTGAACGGCACGAAGTACTGCTTGCCGTCGGTGGCCGTCGACGCCTGCTTGAGGGCGTCGGAGTAGTTGCCGCCGATCTTGTTCCACAGCTCGCTGACGTCGCCGGTGAGGCCCTGGTCGGCGAAGAACCGCATGCGGTAGCCGGCGAACCACGCGAGCACGTCGTCCGGCTTGCCCTGCAGGTAGTTGTTGATCTGCTCCTGGTACTGCTCGTGCTGCTTGGTGTTGATCGTGACGGCCAGGCCGCCGGACTGGCCCTCGAAGCCCTTCAGCGCGGCCGTGATCGCGTCCTTGGGCACCTGGTCGGACAGGTTGTTGCCGAAGGTGACCGTCTTGGCGTCACCGCCGGAGCCCGAGCCGCCGCCGCACGCCGCGAGAAGACCGCTGGTCGCAGCGACGCCCGCGCCGGCCATCATGGCCCGCAGCATCGCGCGCCGCCCGAATTGCGGCAACGGAGTGGAACCAGGCGTGTACCGAACCATCATCGCTCCTACAGGTGACACCCGCTCGTGCGAACCGAACAGGACTCAAACAAAGTTGCGCACAATGTGGTCGCAGTCATACAGCATGTCAAGTCCCGTTACGGAGCTGTTAAACCCGTGCACAGCACGCATCCTGACGGTCGCGTGCGACATCGCTGGTTCTGGCCGCTGAACAGACCCGAACGCGAACTTGTGTTTGCTTGTGTTGACGTTGGGGGTTGTTGTCGTCCAGGCTTGCCGCCGTGACGACTTGGCCAACGGAGATGCCGGGCCTCGGCTGGGGGGCGGACTACAACCCCGAGCAGTGGCCAGAACACGTCTGGGCCGAGGACGTCCAGCTCATGCGCCGAGCCGGCGTGACCATCGTGAGCCTCGGGATCTTCTCCTGGGGCCGGATCGAGGTCAGCAAGGGCGAGTACCGGTTCGACTGGCTCGACCGCGTGATGGACCTGCTCCACGAGGGCGGCATCCGCGTCGACCTCGCGACCGCGACCGCCGCGCCGCCGCCCTGGCTCACGGCCGAGTACCCCGAGATGCTGCCCGTCCGCGCGGACGGCGTGCGGCTCTCGCACGGCTCGCGGCAGGCCTACTGCCCGTCGTCGCCGATCTACCGCGACCGCGCCACGGCGCTCGCGGGGGAGATGGCGGCGCACTACAGGGACCACCCCGCGCTGGCCGCGTGGCACGTCGGCAACGAGTACGCCTGCCACGTGAAGCGCTGCTACTGCGACACGTGCGCGGCCTCGTTCCGCGAGTGGCTGTCGGCCCGCTACACGCTCGACCAGCTCAACGACGCCTGGTCGACGGCGTTCTGGAGTCAGGGCTACACCGACTTCGCGCAGGTCCTGCCGCCGCGCGTCACGCCGACGTTCTCGAACCCGGCGCACGTGCTCGACTACGACCGGTTCACCGACGACGCGATCCTCGAGCTCTACAAGTCCGAGCGCGACGTGCTGCGGATGATCACGCCGGACGTGCCGGTCACCACGAACTTCATGGTCAACTGGACCTTCGGCGACCTCGACTACTGGAAGTGGGCGCGCGAGGTCGACTTCGTCTCCAACGACCACTACACGCTGTCCGAGTCGCCCGACCGGCACGTCGAGCTGGCGATGTCCGCCGACCTCGTGCGCGGTCTCGCGGGCGGCAAGCCGTGGCTGCTCATGGAGAGCTCGACGTCCGCGGTGAACTGGCAGCACCGCAACATCGCGAAGCTGCCGGGGGAGATGCGGCGGCACTCGTACCAGAACATCGCCCGCGGCGCGGACGGCACGCTGTTCTTCCAGTGGCGGCAGTCGCGCGGCGGCAGCGAGCGCTACCACTCGGCGATGGTGCCCCACGCCGGCACGGACACCAAGGTGTACCGCGAGGTCTGCGAGGTCGGTGCCGAGTACGCGAAGATCGGCGACGTCCTCGGTTCCACTGTGGACGCCTCCGTCGCCGTCCTCTACGACTTCCAGTCGAACTGGGCGCTGCGGCAGGACGCGCACCCGACGGCGGACTTCGACTACTACCGGCACGTCCTCGGGTACTACAAGGCGCTGTGGCAGGCCGGTGTCACGGTCGACTTCGTCGCACCGGGCACGAACCTCTCGGCCTACTCCCTGGTCGTCGTGCCGGCGTTCTACGCGGTGTCCGACGCGCACGCCGCCGTGATCGCGGACTACGTGGCGGGCGGCGGCCACGTCGTCGTCACGTACCTGTCCGGCGTGGCCGACCAGCACACGCGGGTGCGGCTGGGCGGGTACCCCGGCGCGTTCCGCGACGTGCTCGGCGCGTGGTCGGAGGAGTTCTTCCCGCTGCGCCAGGGCGAACGCGTCTCGCTGACCGACGGGTCGGCCGCCTCGCTGTGGACGGAGCACCTGCACACCCGCACCGCCGAGGTCGTCGCCTCCTACACCGACGGGCCGCTGCCCGGGGTGGCCGCCATCACGCGCAACGCGTTCGGCAACGGCGTCGCGTGGTACGTCGCGTGCGACCTCGACGAGGACGGTCTGGGCCGAACGGTTGAAAACGCGCTTTCCGGTGCGGGCGTTGCGGTGTCGCACTCCGCGATCGAGCTCGTCAGGCGCAAGGGCGACGTATCGTGGCTCTTCGCCGTCAACCACTCCGACACCGACGCGCAGGTCGAGGCGTCCGGTGTCGACGTGTTGTCCGGCACGCAGGTCTCCGGACACCTCACCGTGCGAGCCGGGGACGTCGTCGTCCTCAGGGAAGAGGTGTGAGGTGCTGGCACGTCAGCGGCAAGCGGTGATCATCGAGGAGGTCCGCCGGACCGGTGCCGTGCGGGTGAGCGACCTGGTGGTCCGCCTCGGTGTCTCGGACATGACCGTGCGCCGCGACCTCGACGTGCTCGCCTCGCGCGGACTGGTGGAGAAGGTCTACGGCGGCGCGACGTCCGTCGTCGGGCGCTCGACCGACGAGCCCGGCTTCGAGGCCAAGTCGGTCCGGCAGCTGCCCGAGAAGGAGGCGATCGCGGCACTGGCCGCGGGCCTCGTGCGCCCCGGCACCGCCATCGGCCTGTCCGCGGGCACCACGACGTGGACGCTCGCCCGGTTCCTCGACGACATCCCGGACCTGACGGTCGTGACGAACTCTATCCGCGTCGCCGACGTGCTGCAGCAGAGCGGCCGCACCGACCGCACGGTCGTGCTGACCGGTGGCGTGCGCACGCCGTCCGACGCGCTGGTCGGCCCCGTGGCCGTGAACGCGTTGCGGTCGCTGCACCTCGACGTGGTGTTCCTGGGCGTGCACGGCATGGCCGAGCGCTCCGGCTTCACCACCCCCAACCTCAACGAGAGTGAAACGGACCGCGCGCTCGTCGACGCCGCCGGGCGCGTGGTCGTGGTCGCCGACCACACGAAGTGGGGCACCGTGGGCATCTCCACGATCGCCGACCTCGACGAGGCGCACGTCCTGGTGACGGACGAGGGTTTGCCCGACGACGCGCGGGCGATCCTCACCGAGCAGGTCGGCGAGTTGGTGTTGGCCCATGTACCGGGAAGTGGCGAGGAGTTGGCGTGAGGCGTACCGCGGGAAAGCTGGCGGACGGCCGGGAGATCCTCTACTTCGACGACAGCGCTGAGGCGCCACCGCGGATCGCGGTGGACACGCGGGACCTCCCCGCGACGCAGCCGATGTCCGAAGTGCGGCTGGACCCGTTGACCCGCGAGTGGGTCGCGATGGCGGCGCACCGCCAGACGCGCACCTACAAGCCGCCGGCGGACCTGTGCCCGCTGTGCCCGTCGACGCCGGGCAGGCCCACCGAGATCCCCGAGTCCGACTACGACGTCGTCGTGTTCGAGAACCGGTTCCCGTCGCTGGCGCAGAACGTGCCCGACGTGCCGTCCACTGTGGACGGCGAGGAGCTGTTCGTGCGCGCGCCCGGCCGCGGACGGTGCGAGGTCGTGTGCTTCACCTCCGACCACAACAAGTCGTTCGGCGAGCTGTCCGAGTCGCGCGTGCGCACCGTCGTGGACGCGTGGGCGGACCGCGTCGCCTTCCTGTCAACGTTGCCAGGCGTCGAGCAGGTCTTCCCGTTCGAGAACCGCGGCGAAGAGATCGGCGTGACGCTCTCGCACCCGCACGGGCAGATCTACGCCTACCCGTTCGTGACGCCCCGCACCGAGCGGATGCTCTCGGCGGCGCTCGACTACCACGCGGAGCACGGCCGGCCGCTGTTCGGCGACGTGCTGGAGGCCGAGCTCCGCGCGGGCGCGCGCGTGGTCGCGGAGTCGGAGCACTGGGCGGCGTTCGTGCCCGCCGCCGCCCGCTGGCCCGTCGAGGTCGTGCTGGCGCCGCGCCGCCAGGTGCCGGACCTCGCCGCGCTGTCCTCTGTGGAGCGTGACGACTTCAGCTCGCTCTACCTCGAGGTGCTGCACCGCCTGGACGCGCTCTACGACCGCCCGCTGCCCTACATCGCCGCGTGGCACCAGGCGCCGGTCAACGCCGGCCGCGAGGAGATGTGGCTGCACCTGCAGGTCTTCTCGGTGCTCAGGACCAAGGACAAGCTGAAGTACCTCGCGGGCTCGGAGTCCGGCGAGGCCGTGTGGATCAACGACGTGACGCCCGAGCAGATCGCCGAGCGGCTCCGGGGAACACACAAGTAGCTCCCAGGCTGGTTTAAGGCTGCTCTCAGGACGACACCCGAGACTATGGGCATGACCGAGAGCAACAAGCCAGCGCAGCAGCCGGAAGAGCCCCACTCCGCGCCGACGAGCGCCGGTCAGACAGACTCCGGCGCGCGGGAGCAGGGCCCGTCGTCGCCGGAACCCGGCT